>NZ_JBDJLK010000003.1:0-178950 GCF_039673335.1 Pseudomonas sp. TWI929 | reverse complement strand
CCCACAAGTGCTCCACAGGTCCCAGGGCCTATGGTGACAGTGTGGGAGCCCGGCTTGCCGGCGATAGGGCCCTGACAAGCAATGAAGATCAGTCGTCGGTAGCCTTGATCGACTTGGGCGACAGACGCAGGCTGCGCAAGCTGCGCTTCACGCTCTTCAGGTGGTTGACCAGGCTCGGCCCGCGCGCCATGGCCACGCCCATGGCCAGCACGTCGATCACCACCAGGTGGGCGATACGCGAGGTCAGCGGGGTGTAGATTTCGGTGTCCTCATGCACATCGATCGCCAGGTTGACCGTCGACAGCTCGGCCAGCGGCGTCTGGCTAGGGCACAGGGTAATCAGGTTGGCACCGCTCTCACGCACCAGGTTGGCGGTAATCAGCAGATCCTTGGAACGGCCCGACTGGGAAATGCACACCGCCACGTCGCCCGGCTTCAGGGTAACCGCCGACATCGCCTGCATGTGCGGGTCGGAATACGCCGCCGCACTGAGCAGCAGGCGGAAGAACTTGTGCTGGGCATCGGCCGCCACCGCGCCGGAGGCGCCAAAGCCATAGAACTCCACACGCTGCGCCTGGGCCATGGCGGTTACCGCCTGCTGCAACGCCTGCGGATCGAGGTGCTCGCGCACTTCCATCAGGGTGTGCAGGGTGGTGTCGAAGATCTTCAGACTGTAGTCGGCTACCGAGTCGTCTTCATGGATGGCGAACTGGCCGAAACTGGCCCCGGCGGCCAGGCTTTGCGCCAGCTTCAGCTTGAGGTCCTGGAAGCCCGAGCAACCGATAGCCCGGCAGAAGCGCACGATGGTTGGCTCGCTGATACCTACGCTGTGCGCCAGGTCGGCCATGGAGCTGTGCATGACGGCAGCCGGGTCCAGTAGCACGTGGTCGGCTACTTTGAGTTCCGATTTGCGCAGCAGGTGGCGCGATTGGGCGATATGTTGCAACAGATTCACAGGCTGGACTCGGTTATGATCGGCTGGCCGGGTTGTAGCTTTCTTGTAGTTATACTACATGGACGCCAACCCGCCCAGTTAAACGAACGTGGAGAGTGGTGGTTTGACTATTCCTTGCGACATTCTGGTCTTCGGCGGCACCGGCGATCTGGCCCTGCACAAATTGCTTCCGGCGCTCTACCACCTGTTTCGCGAGGCCCGTCTGAACCCTGCCGTGCGGATCATCGCCCTGGCGCGACGCCACTTGCCACGCAATGACTACCTCAAGCTCGCCGAGCGCCATTGCCGGGCACAGATAGCCCGTAGCGACTTCGACGAAGAGGTCTGGCAGCGGTTTTCCGCACGGGTCGACTACTTTGCCCTGGATGCCTCGCAAAGCGCCGATTTCGGGCGCCTGGCGCGCTACCTGGGCGAGCCAGGCGGGCTGACGCGCATCTTCTACCTGGCCACCGCCCCTAACCTGTTCGTGCCGATTGCCAACTACCTGCGTAACGCCGGTCTGGCTGACAACGAAGCGCGTATCGTGCTGGAAAAACCGATCGGCCACTCACTGGAATCGGCCACTGCCATCAACGAAGCAATTGGCGCAGTGTTCGCAGAAAGCCAGGTATTTCGCATCGACCACTACCTGGGCAAGGAAACCGTGCAGAACCTCATGGCCCTGCGCTTTGCCAACGCCCTGCTGGAACCTGTGTGGCGCAACAACCAGGTCGACCATGTGCAGATCAGCGTATGCGAAACACTGGGCGTAGAAAACCGCGGCGCCTACTACGACCGAGCCGGGGCAATCCGCGACATGCTGCAGAACCACCTGCTGCAGTTGCTGTGCCTGGTGGCCATGGAGCCACCCGCGCAGTTCGAGGCCGAAGCGGTACGCGACGAAAAGGTGAAGATCCTGCGTGCGCTCAAGCCGATCACCGGCCAGGACGTGCAGGACAAGACCGTGCGCGGCCAGTATGGCGCCGGGCGCATCGGCGGCCAGGAAGTGCCGGCTTACTACTTCGAAAAGGACGTCGACAACGACAGCGATACCGAAACCTTCGTTGCCATCGAAGCGCACATCGACAACTGGCGCTGGGCGGGCGTGCCCTTCTACCTGCGCACCGGCAAGCGTATGGCGCGGCGCTCGTCGCAGATCGTCATCCAGTTCAAGCCGGTGCCCCACGAGCTGTTCAACGGTGGCCAGGTCAACCAGTTGCTGATCCAGCTGCAACCGGACGAACGCATCAGCCTGCGCATGATGACCAAGAGCCCGGGCAAGGGCATGCGCCTGGAGCCGGTGGACCTGGACCTGAACCTGGCCCAGGTGTTCAGCCAGACCCGCCGCTGGGAGGCCTACGAGCGGCTGCTGCTGGATGTGCTGGAGGGCGATTCGACGCTGTTCATGCGCCGCGATGAAGTGGAAGCGGCCTGGGCCTGGGTCGACCCGATCCTCAAGGGCTGGGAAGAGCACTTTCAGGCACCTCGCGCCTATGCTGCCGGCAGCAATGGGCCTGAACAGGCCAATCAGTTGCTGGCCCATACAGGAAGGACATGGTTGCGGTGAGCGCTGCGCACGCGTTCTGAAAGCGAAAACCGCCCTGCCCGATGGGTGGCAGGGCAACGGGTGAACATTTATACAGTAGGCATTTGCCCCTGCCCCTGCCTCGCCCTAGAATGGCCCGATGCGCACAGACGACCTCTCCCTCCTGCTGAACTCCCTCAACGATGCCCAACGCCAGGCCGTAGCGGCCACGCTGGGGCGTCAACTGGTGCTTGCCGGCGCCGGTTCCGGTAAAACCCGCGTGCTGGTGCACCGCATCGCCTGGCTGATCCAGGTGGAGCAGGCATCGCCGCACTCGATCCTGTCGGTGACTTTCACCAACAAGGCTGCAGCTGAAATGCGCCAGCGGATCGAGCAGTTGCTGGGGATCAACCCGGCGGGCATGTGGGTTGGCACCTTCCACGGCCTGGCCCATCGCCTGCTGCGGGCACACTGGCAGGAAGCACGCCTGGTGCAGAACTTCCAGATCCTCGACAGCGACGACCAGCAGCGCCTGATCAAGCGGGTAATGCGCGAGCTAGGCCTGGATGAGCAGAAGTGGCCGGCACGCCAGGCCCAGTGGTTTATCAACGGGCAGAAGGACGAGGGCCTGCGCCCGCAGCATATCCAGGCCGGTGGCGATCTGTTCCTGGCGACTATGCGCGAGGTCTATACCGCCTACGAACAGGCCTGCGAGCGTGCCGGGGTCATCGACTTTTCCGAGCTGCTGCTGCGCGCCCTGGACCTGTGGCGCGACCACCCTGGCCTGCTGGAACACTACCAGCGGCGCTTCCAACATGTGCTGGTAGATGAGTTCCAGGACACCAACGCCGTTCAGTACGCCTGGCTGCGCCTGTTGGCGCGCGGCGGCGCCAGCCTGATGGCGGTGGGCGATGACGACCAGTCGATCTACGGCTGGCGCGGCGCCAAGATCGAAAACATCCACCAGTACACCGCCGACTTCCCCGACGCCGAAATGATCCGCCTGGAGCAGAACTACCGCTCCACCGGTGGCATCCTCAAGGCGGCCAACGCGCTGATCGCCAACAACAGCGGGCGCCTGGGCAAGGAGCTGTGGACCGACCTGGGCGAAGGCGAACCGCTGACCCTGTACGCGGCCTACAACGAGCACGACGAAGCGCGCTACGTGGTAGAAACCATCGAAAGCCTGGTCAAGCAGGGCAATGCGCGTAGCGAAATCGCCATCCTGTACCGCTCCAACGCCCAATCGCGGGTGCTGGAAGAAGCCCTGTTGCGCGAGCGCATTCCCTACCGCATCTATGGTGGCCAGCGCTTCTTCGAGCGTGCCGAAATCAAGAACGCCATGGCCTACCTGCGCTTGATCGAAGGCCGCGGCAACGATGCCGCTCTGGAGCGCGTGATCAACGTGCCACCGCGCGGCATTGGCGAGAAAACCGTCGAAGCCATCCGCGACCATGCCCGCCATAGCCAGCTTTCGATGTGGGATGCCATGTGCCAGCTGCTCGCCGCCAAGGCCCTCAAAGGCCGTGCCGCCAGTGCCCTGGGGGCCTTCATCGAGCTGATCGAGGGGTTGGCTGCCAAGGTCGTGGACATGCCGCTGCATACCATGACCCAGACCACTATCGAGCAGTCCGGGCTGATCATCTATCACCAGGAAGAAAAGGGTGAAAAGGGCCAGGCCCGGGTAGAAAACCTTGAGGAACTGGTCAGCGCGGCGCGCAACTTCGAGTCCACCGACGAAGACGCCGACCTCTCGCCGCTTTCCGCCTTCCTCGGCCATGCCTCGCTGGAAGCCGGCGATACCCAGGCTGACGAGCATGAAGACAGCATCCAGCTGATGACCTTGCACAGCGCCAAGGGCCTGGAATTCCCGTATGTGTTCCTGGTGGGCATGGAAGAAGGCCTGTTCCCGCACAAGATGAGCCTGGAAGAACCTGGCCGCCTGGAAGAGGAACGCCGCCTGGCTTATGTGGGTATCACCCGTGCCATGCGCCAGCTGGTGATGACCTATGCCGAGACCCGTCGCCTTTATGGCAGCGAGACCTACAACAAGGTGTCGCGCTTCGTACGTGAAATTCCGGCAGGCCTGATTCAGGAAGTGCGCCTGTCCAACAGTGTCAGCCGCCCGTTCGGCGGCGCCAAGACGGCCACCAACAGCAACCTGTTCGCCAATGCCAGCATTCCGCAGACCGCCTTCAACCTCGGCCAGCGGGTGCAGCATGCGGTGTTTGGCGAAGGTGTGATCCTCAACTTCGAGGGCTCCGGCGCCCAGGCCCGGGTGCAGGTGAACTTTGCCGAAGGCAGCAAGTGGCTGATGCTGGGGTATGCCAAGCTGGAAGCTCTCTAAAGCCCAGCGCCGCTCCTACAGGGATTGCGACAGCATTCAGAGGGACGGTCGTGCCGGCGTTGTAACATTCAGGCAAAAGCTCGAAACATTATGTCGCTGGTCATGTGCCCAGGAACCTGTGCACCATGACGCGCGTGCAATCCACAACAGGGGATATCCCACTTATGCAACGTTTTCTTAGCATCGCACTGGCGCTCTGCGTCGGCCTGACGCTGAGCCTGGACGCCAACGCCAAGCGTTTCGGCGGCGGCAAGAGCTCGGGCTCCGCGCCTATCCACCAGACCCGCCAGGCCACGCCAACCACGCCTGCCGCCGCGCCGACCGCTCCTGGTCGTGCCGCCCCGGCCGCCAGCGGTGCTTCGCGCTGGTTGGGCCCACTGGCCGGCCTGGCCGCCGGTGGCCTGCTGGCGTCCATGTTCATGGGCGACGGTTTCGAAGGCTTCCAGATCATGGACTTCCTGATCGTGGCGCTCATCGCCTTCCTGGTGTTCCGCTTCATTGCCGCGCGCCGTCGCCAGCAGCAGCCGCAAATGGCCATGCCTGGCCATGCGCCAATGCAGCGTGAAGCGCACAGCCAGCCTGCCCAGCCGTCGATCTTCGGTGGTTCGGCCGCACCTGCCGCTGCAGCCGCCCCGGTGATCAACGCCCCGGCCTGGTTCAACGAGCAAAGCTTCCTGGCTGCTGCCCGTAACCACTTCCAGTCGCTGCAGCAGCACTGGGATGCCAACGAAATGGACAAGATCGCCGAGTTCGTCACCCCGCAAATGCTCGAGTTCCTCAAGCGTGAGCGTGCTGAACTGGGTGATGGCTTCCAGTCCACCTACATCGACAACCTCGAAGTGCAGCTGGACGGTGTCGACGACCGCGCCGACCGCACCGACGCCACCCTTACCTTCCGTGGCGTGTCGAAGAACTCGCGCTTCGACCAGGGCGAAGTGTTCAGCGAAAGCTGGCACATGGTTCGCGCCCCGGGCGAGAACCAGCCTTGGCTGGTTGCCGGTATCCGTCAAAACGGCTAACCGCTGCGTGCTGCACAAAAAACCCCGGGCCTGCCCCGGGGTTTTTGCTTTTGCCACAGTGGCCTACTAGGGTATAACGCGCAGCGTTGTCATCTAGGTCAGAGGAAGTGAACCGTGGAAGAAGTGATCGAACAACTCCGTGAAGCCAATGAGCCAGTACCGGTGCCCCTGGAGCTGCCCGACGAGGACCAGCTGGTCGAGATCGAAGAACAGCTGTTCATCAACATTCCATTCGTGTTCAAAGAGTTTCTACTGAACGTTAGTGATGTGGTTTACGGCTCCCTTGAACCTGTCACTTGTACCGACCCACAGTCACACACGTACCTGCCAGAAGTTGCCGCCAACGCCTGGGATGCCGGCGTGCCGCGTGAGCTGATCCCGCTGTGCCAGGACGGTGACAACTACTACTGCGTCGAAGAAGACGGCACCGTGGTGCTGTGGGATGCCGAAGAAGAGCTTGTCGGTGAGGACAGCTGGGAATCGGTGTGGCATTGGGCGCGGGATGTTTGGCTGGAGAGCTGATCATTACCCTTTGCCAGGTTAGCGCGCTCCTACAAAGTCGCGCATAGGCTGAAACAGGAAAATTTATGGCTTAGTGCCACCAATGCAGTTAAAATCGCCAGGCTTTCTGCGCCTGGCGACATCGCTACCGCTCCATCCCCTCGGACGACGGTGAAATCTTGCGCAGGGAGCGTTACCCCCTTCAGTGCGTATTCTCGCGGCTGTTCTCCAGCGTCTCCAGCAAGGCAATTTGCATACGCGTATGCACGCGGATGAACCAGCGCCACAGCAAGGCCACCACCACCGCAGCCACCACGGCAATCACCAACAGCAACTCACTGGTCGGCAGGATGCTCGCCGACAACGCCGACAGCAGCAGGAAAATCACCAGCAGTGACAACAGTGGGATCACTTCGGCGACCACGCGGCGCACACGCTGGGTATGCCGCCCGGCCATTTCCGGCTTCACGCCCATCTCTGCCAGCAGCATCGACAGCGCCTTGAGCTTACGATAGGCGGCAATCAGGAATGGCAACGACAGCAACAACGCTGCCCCCCAGATCAGCGCTTTCTGCTGGCTGGCATCACTGACCCACTCATTGAGCCAGTTGCCGATGCGCCCAGCAAAGTAGCCGCCACTGAAGAAGATGGCGATCACCAGCGCCAGGTTCACCCCCACCTGTAGCAGGATGCGCCGGATCATCGCCGCCAGCATGGCACTCTCGCCCTGTGGCTGAATGCTGCGCAGCCATTCGCCGTACAAAGACAGCACTCGCGCCAAGCGCCCAGGCACCACATTGCCAAGCTTCTGCGACAGCGGGTCGGCCGCACGGATCAGGTACGGCGTCAGCAACGTGGTGATTGCCGATACCGCCACGGCCACCGGGTAGAGGAAGTCGCTGGTCACCTGCAGGGTCATGCCCAGCGCGGCGATGATGAAGGAGAATTCACCAATCTGCGACAGCCCCATGCCCACTCGCAGTGACGTGCGCCCATCGTTGCCAGCGATGAACGCCCCCATGCCGCAAGAAAGCATCTTACCCAGCACCACCGCCAAGGTGATGACCACGATCGGCCAGGCGTAGTCGATCAGCACCTGAGGGTCGATCATCAGGCCTATGGCGACAAAGAAGATGGCGCTGAACAGGTCGCGTACCGGTTCGATCAGGCGCTCGATTTTCAGCAACTGGCGCGATTCGGCCATGATCGCGCCAATCAGGAAAGCGCCAAGCACCATGCTGTATTCAAGCTTCACCACCAGCAGGCAGAAGCCGAAGCACAGGCCCAGCACTGTGATCAGCAACATCTCGTTGCTTTCGAACTTGGCCACGTAGGCCAGCAGCCGCGGCACCAGCAAAATGCCGATGACCAGCGCAACGATCATGAACAGCGACAGTTTTCCGACCGTGGAGAACACTTCGCCCGAGCTGACCGTGCCGCTGACGGCGATGCCCGATAACAGGGCGATGATGCCGATGCCGAGGATATCCTCGACGATCAGCACGCCGAAAATCAGCTGGGCGAAGCGCTCGTTCTTCATCTTCAAGTCATTGAGCGCCTTGACGATGATGGTGGTCGAGGAAATGGCCAGGATGGCACCGAGGAACAACGAATCCATGGTATTCCAGCCGAACCAGCGGCCGATCTCGAAGCCGATCCAGATCATCAGCACGATTTCCAGGAACGCCGCGATGAACGCCGTGGCGCCAACCTTGAACAGCTTGCGCAGGCTGAACTCGAGCCCCAGGCAGAACATCAGGAAAATCACCCCCAGTTCGGCGAGGGTCTTGATGGTGTCTTCATCATGGATCAGGCCGAACGGCGGGGTGTGCGGGCCGATGATGAAGCCGGCGACGATGTAGCCCAACACCACGGGCTGCTTGAGACGGTGAAAGAGAATGGTGACCACGCCAGCGACCAGCATGATGACTGCCAGGTCCTGGATGAAGCTGATGGCATGCATGGCGTGATACTCCTTTTCTCGTCTTTTTTATGGATGCCTGGGCAGACCGCTCCTCTGCCGGGGCAAACCTGAGCGAGCAGCAAGTACATACTGTATTGAATGCAGGAAGGCCCATGTTGCATGGGCGTACTCAGGTTAACATCGCGCTCCGCTGCAAAAAGCCGGTGCAATATGCAGAAACAGATCGGCCAGAAAAGCGCCGCTGATGGCATGATCAGCGTGACGATGGCGCGTTAGCCAACGTCCCGTATCAGCAAGGCAAATTCAAAAGAGGGGAACAGAAGTGTCAGCAGATAACGCCCTCCATTCGCCCGAATCAGCGCAACCTCACCGTGAGCACACTATGGAACCTGGAAACGCCCAGCTGAGCATGACCGTCCTGATGACCCCGGACATGGCCAACTTTTCTGGCAACGTACATGGCGGCACCCTGCTCAAGTACCTCGACGAAGTGGCCTATGCGTGCGCCAGCCGCTATGCCGGCAGCTATGTGGTCACCCTGTCGGTTGACCAGGTGATCTTCCGCGAGCCGGTGCATGTGGGTGAACTGGTGACCTTCCTGGCGTCGGTCAACTACACCGGCAACACCTCGATGGAGGTCGGCATCAAGGTGGTGACCGAGAACATCCGCGAGCGCTCGGTGCGCCATTCCAACAGCTGCTTCTTCACCATGGTCGCGGTCGATGACAACCGCCGCCCGGTACCAGTACCGCCGCGCCAGCCGCACAGCAGTGAAGAAAAGCGCCGCTTCCTGCAAGGCCAGCAGCGCCGGCAGATCCGCCAGGAGCTGGAAAAGCGCTACCAGGACCTGAAAACCGACGCCATTTAAAGCGCCAGCTGCTGGGCTTCAAAGCGCACCCTTGGGTGGGCGATGCGATCCTGGGCCCGCACCAGCTGTAACTCATAGCTGGCGCAGGCCTGGGTTTCCAGCAGCACTTCGTGCACCGCTGCGGCGGTGAATTCGAACGCCTGCAACCAGCTGTCGCCAAGTAACACGCGGGCCAGGAACAGGCCGGAGGTCAGGTCGCCTACCCCCACCGGCTGGCGTGGGAACGCCAGCAGCGGCCGGCGTAGGTGCCAGCTGTGCTCGGCGGTCACCAGCAGCATCTCGAACTGGTCCTCGGCACGCCCAGGGTAGGCCAGGTGCTTGACCACTACCACCTGCGGCCCACGCTGCAGCAGGCTGCGCGCCATGTTCACGCAATCCTCCAGCGACTGCGCACGGCGCCCACAGAAGCTGTCCAGCTCCAGCTGGTTGGGGCAGAGGATGTCAGCCTTGGCAGCCGCTTCGTCGAGCAGGAACTCACTGACTTCCGGTGGCACGATGCAGCCCTTCTCCGGGTGCCCCATGACCGGGTCGCACAAGTACAAAGCCTTAGGGTTCACCGCCTTGATCCGTTCGACGCCTGCCAGAATCGCCCGCCCTTGCTCGGCACTGCCCAGGTAGCCGGAAAGCACTGCGTCGCAGTGGCCAAGCTCGCCAATGTTGGAAATGCCTTCCACCAACGCAGGAATTTGCGCCGGGGCAAGCACTTCGCCGGCCCACTGGCCATACTGTGTGTGATTGGAGAACTGCACGGTATTGAGCGGCCAGACATTGACCCCGATACGCTGCATGGGAAACACTGCGGCGCTGTTGCCGGCGTGGCCAAACACTACATGGGACTGGATGGCGAGCAGGTGCGGGGTACGTTTCATGCGGGAGGTTTCCAAAGCTGTTTCAGGGATTGTGCGCAGCGCAGTATGAACTCGATTGCCACCTGTACGACAGGCCAGGGACGCAGTTAAGCTGGATCTACCTGTTTGGAGCATATGCAAATGTTGACCCTGGAGAACCTCTTCGTCCTGATGCTGCTCGCCACGGCAGGCGCCTGGTTGTGGCACAACCACGGGTTGCGCGAAAAAGCCCTGGAGCGGGTCAAACAGCATTGCGCCAAGCTCGACCTCGAGTTGCTCGACGACGCCGTCGCGCTCAAGCGCATCGCCTTTGTCCGTGACGCAAATGGCCGCAAGCGCCTGGCGCGAGTCTACGCCTTTGAGTTCACCGTCACCGGCGAGCAGCGCCACCCCGGTACCGTGACCCAGTTCGGCGCGCACAGCGTGCAGATCGAGCTGGCGCCCTACCCGTTCGAAATCAAGACCCCACCGCGCGCCGACAACGTCATCGAGATGCAGCAGTGGCGCCAGGAACACAACCGCTGGCGCAACTGATCAACTGACGCGGCATTCGCTCAACCCGGCTTGCAGTTCGGGTTGCGATTGCGGCTGCTCGAAAATCAGCTCGATGCGGGTATCCCTGCGCCAGTCGCTGGGCTGCCAGGCGGGCATGTCCCCATTCAGGCCATTGAATGATTGCCAGCCCTCCACGCTGTGGATAACTCCTTTGGCCCGCCGCCACGGCCAGGCGCGCAAGAACGCCAGCAGCCGCTGTGGATAAAACTGCTGGCCGGGATGCCAGCGCCAGCCAATGCTCCAACCACCCTCCCCCTGCTGGGCAAGACAGACCGGCTGGCCGGGGTCTGTCCATAGCATTGCTGGGGCATGCTGCAGATTGTCGACAATCTTGTTTTCCACAAAAGGGCTGTCGACAATCTTCATGGATGCGGCTGGAAGGCCTGAAAAAGGCAGCTTTCCTTGGCTGATCCAGGTAATAGTCTTTTCAGGAAATTTATTAGTTATCAACAACTTAAATGATTCATCCACAGCCTCTGACTTGTTGAAAACAACGTTATCAGACGCGTCGAACGCTTGCTTTTGAGCGCCCGGAAGTTGCTCGTTCCGGGCCATTGACTGTGCATCTAAAACCATCAGCAACGGCTGTATTGTCAGCACTCCAGCCCACGGCGCTAGCTGCAACTGAGCGAGCAGTTGCAACGGATGACCCAGCCCGGAGGGCTCGATGAACAGGCGATCAGGACGAGCCTTGCGCAGCAGCCGGCCCAAACCGACCTGGAACGGCATGCCGTTGACGCAGCACAGGCAGCCGCCTGCGACCTCGCCGATGGCAATCCCGTCCTCATCGCGGCTAAGCAAGGCGGCATCCAGGCCCACAAGGCCGAATTCATTGATCAACACGGCCCAGCGCTCATTGGCCGGGCGCTGGGCCAGCAAGTGACGGATCAGGGTGGTCTTGCCGGCCCCCAGCGGGCCGGCAATCACATGGGTGGGAATGTTCTGCAGCATGGGGTGGCTTCAAGCGGTGGTGATGCCTCACTATGCGCCGTCAGGCCAACCAGTCAAGGCTGAGCAGCAGGCGCCCCTGCTGCACCGGGGGCGAGCGGTGCACCAGGCCTGCGCCTTCGTTGCCCTGCCACTTCTCGCCCTTCAGCACGGCCACTTCGCCGGCTTGCAGTCGCTGAATGTTATCCACAGCTGGTTTATCTGTGAGTAACTTAGCACGCTGGCTCTCGTGCTCTGGCAACCACTCACTGCCGGGGCCCACGTAGGTGGTTAGCAGGCGCAAGGGCACGTTATCCACATGGAAGCGTGGGCACATAGGGCCTGCCAATACCCGCAGCCGCAACCCAACCCGCCGTGCGCCTACCAGGCAGGCATAAGCAGCCACCAGCCAAGCCACATCAGCAACGAAGGCCTCGTAACCCTGCAGGTCTGCCGCTTCGCGCAACAGCTCGGTCAATACCGGCATCTGCTGCTCGTCCACATCGATCACACGCTGGTCAGCCAAGGGCTGGCCAAGGCTGACTAGCAACTCGGCAAAGTCCTCCAGCTGTGCCGGCAAGCGCCGGCGCCACACTGCCAGGTTCACGCCATCCTGCAGCACTTCGGTCAGCACCTGCGGTGTCTCGCCGAACACCTGGAAGATATCCACAGGCTGGTGCGCTAGTTTCATGCCGCCTCCTCCTCGTACCATGGGCCGAACGGATCAGGCAGGCGCAACCAGCCCATGTGTCCCAGGTCCATTTCCTGATCCGTCAACAGGCAGGCATCAAGTGCTGTGGATAATTTTTCAAAGTCGATATTCTGCCCTATGAACACCAGCTCCTGCCGGCAGTCACCGCTCTCGGCAACCCAATGTTTAAGGATTTCGGCGGTGTTATCCACACCCTCTGGCCACTGCTCGCGTGGCACGAAACGCCACCAACGGCCAGCCAAGCCATGGCGCATCATGCCGCCCGCCTGGGACCAGCTACCGGCCTCCTGATACTTGCTGGCCAACCAGAAGAAGCCCTTCGAACGCAGCAGTCGGCCGTTAACCCAAGGGGTGTGGATAAAGTCGAAAAAGCGCTGTGGATGAAGTGGGCGCCTGGCCTGCCAGGTCGTAGCCGCGATGCCGTACTCTTCGGTCTCTGGCACATGCTCGCCGCGCAACTCCCGCAGCCAGCCTGGCGCTTGAGCGGCCTGGTCAAAGTCGAACAGGCCAGTATCGAGGATGCATGCCAGCGGTACTTGGCCCATGACCATGGGCATGATCTGCGCCCGGGCGTTGAGGCTGCGCAAAATGGCGGTGAGTTCATCACGCTCGTGCTGGCTGATCAGGTCGATCTTGCTCAGCAACAGCACATCAGCAAACTCGACCTGTTCAATCAGCAAGTCACTGATCGACCGCTCGTCCTCTTCACCCAAGACCTCACCGCGGCTGGCCAGGCTGTCTGCAGCCTGGTAATCACGCAGGAAATTCAGGCCATCAACCACGGTAACCATGGTGTCCAGGCGCGCCATGTCCGACAGGCTGCGGCCTTGATCGTCACGGAAGGTGAAGGTCTCGGCCACCGGCAGTGGCTCCGAGATCCCCGTGGACTCGATAAGCAGGTAATCGAAGCGCCCTTGTTCAGCCAGCCGCGCTACCTCCTGAAGCAAGTCTTCACGCAGCGTGCAACAGATGCAGCCATTGCTCATCTCGACCAGTTTCTCTTCGGCGCGGTTGAGGCTGACGTTGCGCTGCACTTCGCTGGCGTCGATGTTGATTTCACTCATGTCGTTGACGATCACCGCAACCCGCAGGTTGTCGCGGTTACGCAGCACATGGTTGAGCAAGGTGCTCTTGCCGGCGCCAAGAAAGCCGGACAGCACAGTGACAGGGAGACGGTTGGACATGGCGGAACCTCTTCAGGCGGACGCATTCGAAACGATGCATTGCACAATGTTATAAAGTAACAATACAATTTCGCCAAGTCGTTCTCGACGGACGAGTACACCGGGGATCAAACATGAACCTGCCACGCGCCATGGTGTTGCTGTTGTGCGCCATGCCCACCTCGCTATTGGCCTTGCCGCAAGGCAGCCCATTGGCGCTGTGCACGCGCAGCGCGACGCTGCTTGCCTGCAAGGATGGCAAGGGTAGTTATTACAGCGTGCGTACCGAAGGCAGCACGTTGTACCTGCGCGGTTACGATATCGGCAGCCGACGCCTTTGGGCACAAACCAACAGCCGCTATGGCGCGCTGATTTTTTTCACCGGCCTGGCCAGCGATGGTGAGGCCTGGGTGGGTTACAGCCGTCGCGTTGGCTGGACTTCCTTGAACCGCGTATCCAGTTCCAGTGGGCAGCGCTTCAACCTGCATTGCAGCTTGATCGGTGGTTGCCGCTGATGCCACTTTTTGATTGGAAAGCCAAATGACCCAGCTCAAGCTCCCCGACGTCGCCGCACAAACCCAGAAGTACGCCTTGCCGTTGAACTGGGTAGGCATGTGCGGCATTGCCCTGCCTGTGCAATTCGAAGGGCGCACCGTAGCTGCCAAAGCTGATGCAGGTGTAAGCCTGGTAGACGGCAGCTCTCGCGGCATTCATATGTCGCGGCTTTACCTTGCCCTGGATACTTTGGAGCACCAGCCCCTTTCACCACTAGCAATCCGCCAGCTTCTGGCTGATTTCCTGAGCAGCCATGAGGGCCTTTCTTCCGCAGCCTATTTGCGCCTTAGCTTCGAGCACCTGCTGAAAAGGCACGCCTTGATCAGCCCATTGGCCGGCTGGAAAAGCTATGCCGTAACAGTCGATGCAAGGATCGAAAATGAAATGTTCCACGTGGAACTATCCGTTTCCGTACCTTACTCGTCCACCTGCCCATGCTCGGCTGCACTCGCACGGCAGCTGATTCAGCAGCAGTTCCAAGCGCATTTCAGCGGGGAGCAAGTCGACAAAGCTGCTGTGCTGCAATGGCTGGGTAGCACCGAAGGCATTGTAGCTACCCCTCACAGCCAACGAAGTAACGCGCAAATTCAGGTAAGGCTACGCAGCAATCAGCACGAATTACCAATTACCGAATTGATAGATTGCATTGAGGCCAGCCTGGGGACGGCAGTGCAAACTGCGGTGAAACGCGCAGACGAACAAGCCTTCGCCTTGGCCAACGGCCAGAACCTGATGTTCTGTGAGGACGCCGCCCGTCGCCTGCACAAGGCGTTACGGCAAATAGAATGGAGTACCGCCTTCAAGCTACGCGTGGAACATGCAGAAAGCCTGCATGCCCACGACGCTGTCGCCACCAGCCAGTGGCAATGGGATGTCAGCTACGCGGTTTGACCGTACCACAGTCATTACCCAGCCAAACCGCACGTGTGTTCATGCTGCCTTGCTGCTGCACACCCGAGGCGTTGAATGTGCCGTTGACCTGAGTGGTGAACTCCCGATCGCTGAGGAAGGTAGCCTGGCCACTGCCCTGGGCCTTCGGGCAACTGAACTGGAACTTCCAGACGTTGCCAGTCCGGTCGGTGATCCTCTGAGTACAACCTGACTTCGGGTCCTGCAGCGGGATGTCGTTAGTTGCCACCTGCTCTGGCGTCAGGCACGAACGCACGCCCTTACCGCCTACAGTTACCCCTTGTTTGGCCAACACCCCTTCCATCATCGCGCGCTGCTCCGGCGGCAGGTTTTTCAATTGGCCGAGCATGAACTCCATATCGGGTAACGGCTTGCCATCGACCTGCATGTTGCTGGTAGTCAGCTCCCATAAACCTGGCTGCAGCATCTGAGCATGCACCAGCGGGCTGCTCATACCTAGGGCCAACGCCAACAGTGGCAGACGAATCTTCATGGACGAACGCTCCTGGAAAAAGCCGGCCAAGCGGGCCGGGCTGAGCCTTAGACGCCAAATCCACCTGCGGGTTGCAAGGTGGCACTGGAACGTGTTCAGTTACCTCAAGTGTACTCGGCAAGCAGGATGCATATGGATTACCACAGCCCCTACTTCTTCGGTTACCTACTCGGCCTGGTTCACCTGCTGGGTATGGTTGCCGCGCTTCACGCACTGTTCACCGTGCGCACTGCCCAAGGTGCAATAGCCTGGGCCATGCCCTTGTTCTTCATCCCCTACTTCACCTTGGTCCCCTACCTGATCTTCGGCGCCCGCTCGTTCTATGCCTACATCAAGGCCAGGCGCCAGGCCAACCAGGAAATGCATGTGGCCATGGCCAACCTCAACTGGCGGCCTTGGGTGGAAGAAGCCCTCACCGCCCGCGAGTCGGAAAGCTACGCCGCCTTGCGCGCCATGCCCAAGTTGGGGCGCATGCCCTGCCTGGCGAACAACCAGGTGAAGCTGCTGATCAATGGCCAGGCGACATTCGATGCCATCTTCGCTGCCATCGAGAAAGCCCGCGAAGTGGTGCTGGTGCAGTTCTTCATCATCCATGACGACACCCTCGGCAAGGCGCTGCAACAACTGCTATTGCGCAAGGCCGCCGAGGGGGTGCAGGTGTTCGTGCTCTACGACCGGATTGGCAGCCATGCCCTGCCGGCCAGCTACAGCCAAGTGCTGCGTGACGGAGGTGTGCAGATCCATGCCTTCGCCACCCGCCGCGGCTGGTTCAACCGCTTCCAGGTGAACTTCCGCAACCATCGCAAGATCGTGGTAGTGGATGGCCTGCTCGGTTTCATCGGCGGGCACAACGTGGGGGACGAGTACCTCGGTGAACACCCGCAGCTTTCCCCTTGGCGTGATACGCATGTACAGATCATCGGGCCGGTACTGGCCTGCTTGCAGGAATCGTTCGCCGAAGACTGGTACTGGGCCACGCGCCAGCTACCGCCGCTGATCCTGCCAGATACCTACCCGGATAATGGCGTGCTGTGCCAGGCCTTGGCCAGCGGCCCGGCCGACCCGCAGGAAACCTGCTCGCTGTTTTTCCTCGAAGCGATTCATTCGGCCACCCGCCGGGTATGGATCACCAGCCCCTACTTCATCCCTGACGAGGCAGTGTTCGCCGCGTTGCGCCTGGCGGTATTGCGTGGCGTCGATGTGCGTGTGCTAATCCCTTCACGCCCCGACCATCGCATCGTCTACGCCGCCTCCAGCCTGTTCGCCTTCGAAGCGGTGCGGGCAGGTGTACGCATGTTCCGTTACCAGCCTGGCTTCCTACATCAGAAGGTAGTACTGGTGGATGAAGATGTCAGCGCGATCGGCAGTGCCAACCTGGACAACCGCTCGTTCCGCCTGAACTTCGAGATCACCCTGCTGACTGTCGACCGCGGTTTCGCCGACCAGGTCGAGTACATGCTGATCAATGACTTCGAACAGGCGCGGGAAATTACTGCCGAGGACAGCCGTGATACCCATCGGCTGCAGCAGTTGGGGATGCGGATTGCGCGGCTGATTTCGCCGATTCTGTAGCAACCCATTTTCACTCAGGCCCATGTGGGAGCGGGTTCACCCGCGAATGCATCGGTGAATCCACCATCGTATTCGCGGGTAAACCCGCTCTCACAGGTATGGGTTAGACCGCAGGTCTCAGCGGTAGAGGTCTTCCCGCGTCCAGGGCAAGTCATGGTGCCCATCGCCGTAAGGCTTCACCGCCAAAATCTGGTGCAGGTTGATCCAGCCCTTCTGGAAGGCATAGGCACACCCCGCCAGGTACAGGCGCCAGATGCGCAAAGTCTTCTCGGGTACCAAGGCCGCCGCCTTGTGCAGCTGGTTCTCCAGGTTCTCGCTCCAGTGGTGCAAGGTCTTGGCGTAATGCAGGCGCAGGCTTTCCACGTCCACCACCTCCAGCCCCGCTTCACAGATACTGGCGCTGATCATCGACAGGTGCGGCAGTTCACCATGAGGGAATACGTAGCGGTCGATAAACTCGCCAGCGCCACGCCCGACCGGGCGACCATCGACGTGCTTGGCGGTGATACCGTGGTTCATCACCAGCCCCCCTTCTCTCACGGCACCGAACAGCTTCTGGCAGTACAACGCCAGGTTGGCATGCCCGACATGCTCGAACATGCCAACACTGACCACTTTGTCGAAGCGACCATCCTGAGGTAAGTCGCGGTAGTCGAGAATCTGCAGGTCGACCTTGTCGGCCAGGCCTTCGGCTTTGACACGCTGGCGGCCTAGCTTGAGCTGCTCCTTGCTCAAGGTGATGCCGAATACCTTGGCGCCATATTCGCGCGCGGCAAAACGCGCCAGCCCACCCCAGCCACAGCCAACGTCAAGCAGGTAGTCACCGGCGTCCAGGCGCAGCTTGCGACACAGGTGATCGAATTTATCCTGCTGCGCCTGATCGAGCGTGTTATCCGGCTCGCGGAAGTAGGCACACGAATAGGCCATGTCCTGGTCCAGCCACAGCTGGTAGAACTCGTTGGAGACGTCATAGTGATAGGAGATGGCTTTGGCGTCAGTGCTCTTGTCATGGGACAAGCGCTGCGGCGGCGTTTCATCTTCCCCCGCCAACAGCGCTTCGCTCAGCTCATCGCACACACGGATGGCTTCGCCGATATCGCCCTCCAGCTCCAGCTTGCCTTCTACGAATGCAGTGCCCAGCTGGCCCATGCTCGGGTGGGTCAACTGGCTGATCAACTGTGGCTCTTTGACCAGGATGGTGACCTGCGGGCTAGGCCCCAGATCGAAATGGTTACCGTCCCACAGTTTCAGCCGCAGCGGCAGATGCAAGCTCTGCAATGCCGGTGGAAGTTGCGCAAGCATGAACGACCCTCCTATCCGTATTTGGCCACGACGCCTGATATTTCGAACGTCGCCGGATCAGAGTAGTTCATTCGTAGGGGGTTTCCTCTAAACAAGACCATGGTCTAGAACCAACTGATCTTATCTACGCAGCAGATTGTATACAATTTTTGCGTCTCAGCTTACCCTTGTGCCCCTCTCGCGCTTCTACATCCTGGAGTTGAACCCATGAAATCCTATGACGTGGTGATCATCGGCGGTGGCCCTGGCGGCTACAACGCAGCCATTCGCGCCGGCCAGCTGGGCCTGAGCGTTGCCTGCGTTGAAGGCCGCTCGACCTTGGGCGGCACCTGCCTCAACGTGGGCTGCATGCCTTCCAAGGCACTGCTGCATGCATCCGAACTGTACGAGGCCGCCAGCGGTGACGAGTTCGCCCACCTCGGCATCGAAGTGAAGCCCACCCTCAACCTCGCCCAGATGATGAAACAGAAGGACGAGAGCGTGACTGGCCTGACCAAGGGCATCGAGTTCCTGTTCCGCAAGAACAAGGTCGACTGGATCAAAGGCTGGGGCCGCCTGGATGGCGTCGGCAAAGTCGTGGTCAAGGCTGAAGACGGCAGCGAAACCACGCTGCAAGCCAAGGACATCGTCATTGCCACCGGCTCCGAGCCCACCCCTCTGCCAGGCGTTACCATCGACAACCAACGCATCATCGACTCGACCGGCGCACTGGCCCTGCCACAGGTGCCAAAGCACCTGGTCGTGATCGGTGCTGGCGTGATAGGCCTTGAGCTGGGCTCGGTCTGGCGTCGCCTGGGCAGCCAGGTCACGGTCATCGAGTACCTCGACCGCATCTGCCCAGGCACCGACACGGAAACCGCCAAGACCCTGCAAAAGGCACTCGCCAAGCAAGGCATGGTGTTCAAGCTGGGCAGCAAAGTGACCCAGGCCACTGCAAGTGCCGATGGCGTGAGCTTGACGCTGGAGCCTGCCGCCGGCGGCACCGCAGAAACGCTGCAAGCCGATTACGTGCTGGTGGCTATCGGCCGCCGCCCTTATACCAAAGGGCTGAACCTTGAAAGCGTGGGCCTGCAAACCGACCAGCGCGGCATGCTTGGCAACGAGCACCATCGCACCTCAGTGCCGGGGGTCTGGGTGATTGGTGACGTCACTTCCGGCCCGATGCTGGCGCACAAGGCCGAAGATGAAGCAGTGGCCTGTATCGAACGCATCGCCGGCAAGCCGCACGAGGTCAACTACAACCTCATCCCTGGCGTGATCTACACCCGCCCGGAGCTGGCCACCGTAGGCAAGACCGAAGAACAGCTCAAGGCCGAAGGGCGTGCTTACAAGGTCGGCAAGTTCCCCTTCACTGCCAACAGCCGCGCCAAGATCAACCATGAGACCGAAGGCTTCGCCAAAGTCATCGCCGATGCCAATACCGACGAAGTGCTGGGTGTGCACCTGGTGGGCCCAAGCGTCAGCGAGATGATCGGCGAATTCTGCGTGGCCATGGAGTTCTCGGCCTCAGCGGAAGATATCGCCCTCACCTGCCACCCTCACCCAACCCGCTCCGAGGCATTGCGCCAAGCAGCGATGAATGTGGACGGCATGGCCATGCAGATCTGAGTGGGCGCCGTTCGCAGCAGCAGGCCATTGCGGTGGGCTACCTGACGCTGCGGACGGCCATTTCAAGTTTGCGACCCTACCCTTTCAGGCAAATCTGGATGCCAGGAACGGCGAGATATCCAGCGGCAGGGTTTCGTTGTGAATCACCTTGTCCAGCATCACTCCAGTTATTGCCGAAGTCAGTATCCCGGTACGGAAATGCCCACAGGCATTGAAGTACCCCTCCACACCACTCACTGGGCCAAGTATCGGCAGTTCATCGGGCGAACCTGGGCGCAAGCCTGCCCAGGTGCGCTTGAGGTTCACCTTGGCAAGTTCGGGCAAACAGCGCACCGCCCCCTGCACCAGTGTGCTGATCTCCGGGAATGTGTTGCTGACATCGAAGCCTTTGTCCTCCGTAGTGCTACCAATCAGGATCTCGCCATTGTCCTTCTGCGCCAGGTAGCAATCACTGGTGGTCAGGCAACCGTTGAGCAACTTGGGCATGCGCTCGGTCAGTACGATCTGCCCCTTCACCGGCTTCACCGGTATTGCCTTGCCGGTCGCCCATTTGCTCAGGTCAGCAGCCCAGGCGCCAGCAGCATTTATCAGGCTCTGGCAGTGAATGTCCCCTGCGGTGTCGGTGTGCACGCCTTTGACCCGGTCGCCAATATGCATCACACCCGTAACATTGGTATTCAAGTAGAGATCAACACCGTTTTGCCGCGCCGCCTCCAGGTACGCATCGCCCAGCCGGAACGGACTTACCTGATGATCGCAAAGAAACTCCAGCGCCCCCTTGGCCTGGGTTGTTACCGCCGGCTCCGTTTCACGCAGCTCCCGCTGCCCAAGCCAACGCACCTGGTCGGCCAGATGCGGGATGTGCGAAACGATATGTTTGGCATAAAGCTGGTCTTCTTCATCCTGGATGATGTACTTCAAGCCGGTACGTTCGAACTTGAAATCCATACCGTGGCGTTCGATCAGTTCCTGGTGCAGTTGTGGATAAAGCGCATTGGATTGCAAGGCGAAGTCGAAGAAACACTGCGGCAAGATATGCGGCGTTGTGGCATCGACTGCTACCGAGGCGCCCTGGGCTTCGCGCTTGGCACGTGAAGACATCATGCGGAAAAAGATCACTCCACAGCCCAGCCCCACCGATTCGCCGATGGCCCATAGACCACCTGCGGAAGCTCGGGTAGCGTTGCCCGGGCGCTTGGCATCGATCAAGGCGATCCGCAAGTTGCCACGCCTGGACAATTGATAAGCGCAGGAAGCGCCGATCACACCACCACCGGCAATGACGATGTCGTATGTCTTGGTCATGCTCAGGCCTCCTTGTGCAGGTTCTCGAACGCTGAGAACGGGATCGGGTCGATAGGGAAGCGTGGCCGTAACCACCCCACATCCTGTTGGCCAGTCGCGTTCCTCAGGCGATCACTGCAATAGCCGATGCACATGCGCCCCTGGCAGTCGCCCATGCTCACCCGGGTGCGCATCTTCAGGCTGGCCATATCAGGCACGCCTTGCTCCAGGGCCAGGTCGATGGCACTGCGCGTAACGTGTTCACAACGGCAAATGACGGTGTCTGCCTCAGGCAGCTCAAGTTGCAATGGCCCACGGGCGGTGTAACGTTCCACACCTGCTCGGAAGCGTCGAATAGTGGCTAACTTGCTTTGGTAGCGCTCACGCTTTTGCAGCGCTTGTTTGATAGTGAGCACCCCCATCTGCTGCAAGATGGATAACGCTGCAATCCGCCCGGTCAGCAGCCCAGCCTCCCCTCCACAGATGCCAGCCATGTCACCGGCCAGATGAACATGAGGGGCATTGCTCTGCTGCCAGGCATTGCAATCGGCACGCAGGTAGCCATCTTCACTGTAGGAGTGGGTCAGCCCCAGTTGTTGACTGAGTTGTGTCCGCGGGATGAATCCGTAACCCACTGCAAGTGTTTCCGCGGTTTCGCTGCGCGCTCGGCTCAGGTCGGCTTTCCAGTGCTGGTCGTAAGGGGCCACCAGCACCTCGCCCAACTCCGCACCACCTTCGGCTTTCACCACACCCCAGCCATAGTGCATGGTTATGCCATGCAGCTTCATGTAGGCCAGCAGGCTCAAACCTTGAAGGAACAGTTGCGGCTTGTTCATCAAGGCCAGGCATTCCTTGGCCATCCGATTGAATGCACAGGCCTCGTAAACGCCAGCCACCTCTGCGCCGGCAGCATGCAACTGGCACGCTACCAGTGGCAGCAAGGGGCCAGTGCCGGCAATCAAAGTCTTGCCCAGTGGTTTTACAACACCACTCTTGATCTGCAGTTGCAGGCCACCGAGAAGCATCACGCCCGGTAGCGTCCAACCAGGGAAAGGCACACTGCGCTCATGACAGCCAGCTGCCAGCACCAGATGCCTGTAATCAACTTCGTGCAATTTTTCATCGGCATCGAGCGCCAGCAATCGGCGGTCATCACCTCCGACAATGCGGCTGTTAAGTCGGGTCTCGACCCATTGCGCGCATTTGCCGAAATCCTCATGTAACTGCCTGAGCGCTTTGCTGTAGCGGCTGCCCAGATAATCCAGTTCCACACCGCCGCGTAGCGGCCCCCTGTAAACAACCCCTCCAGTACGGGACGCTTCATCGAACAACAGGCTGGAAACACGATGTTCAGCCAGCTCAATGGCAGCGGCCATTCCCGCAGGGCCTCCTCCGACAATGATCGGGCGCTGGCTCATGAACGGCGCTCCTGGCTGACTTGGTTGACCTGGGTCTCGACGCGCATGCCGTCCCGTACCAGCGTCTGGCAGGCACGGCGTTTAGGCATGCCATCGATGGCAACCAGGCAACAATGGCAAACCCCCATGCCGCAGTACGAACCGCTGAGCTGACCGTGATCATTGCGGGCAAGCTGGCGCACCCCCACGGCGCTCAAAACGCTCAAGACGGTTTCACCAGCGGCCGCTGCAACAGCCATGTCATTCAGATAAAGGGTAAGTTGCCCTTCCTCGATGGGTTGGATGTCGTATTTTCGTTCATGTATCTGCATCACTCGTACCGCTCAATTTCGGGATCAGAGCGGTCAAGTTAATGCAGCCATCGATATTGAAATATGATCTGGATCGTACGGTTTGCTGAGCAATTTCCTAAATGATTGAAAGAAAAAAGCCCTCCGTGTGGAGGGCTTTGGGATTTAGAGAATAAAAACTGTCGCACCCCTCTAGCACGGTGCTTCCAGCTTGCATCAACGGGTCACGGAATTTCGCCGGCTACAGCTGTATGCCGAACTCTGCCACGCCAGCGCTGATTCGCTGAGCTGTCTTGCGCATCACCTCTAACAACTTGGTGCGATCAGTGACTTCAAAGCGGCTGGTGGTGGTGACCAACGCGAGCGCTGCGCAATTCTCTTTGCTGGAAAACCTCACTGGGACAGACAAGGAGGCGATGCCTTCTTCCAGCTCGCCGTGAGACTCGTAGAACCCATCGCGTCGAATAGCTAGCATGGCCTGCTGGAAGTCTTCCCAGTTCTGGCTGATCCCCGCAGAGGAAATTTCATCGGCGTGCCGGTCGTACAGGGACCGAAGCTTCTTCGGTTGATAGTGAGCAATGATGACCTTCGGTGCCCCGCCCAAGAACAATGGGCGTGGTCGACCCCGTCCATAGTTCAGCTGCACATCGCGCTCCGGCCGCTCATGGTGCAGGTCGAGGAAGAAATCCCCGTCCATTCGAGACAGCACGCAGCGGCATTCCGTCTTTTCGACGAGCTCGCGCATCAGTGGAATGCTCAGGCCCAGCAGTGGATCGGTTGTCCGGATGATGTAGTCCAGCAGCGCAATACGAGGCCCCAAGGCGTAGTAACCGCCATTGAGCCGCTGCAGCAGACCTGCCTGCATCAGCTCTTTCAGGTACCGGTACCCCGTTGGGGTGGAGCAGCCCAGCGCCTCGACGATCGCGTCAGCCTCCCACACGGGGCGTTCGCTGGTAAAAACGTCGAGTACCGACAGCATGCGGTTCAGGCTGGACATTTGGGCACCTTGTGAGAAATGAACCCATTGTACTGCCTGCAGAGCAACGAAGAATCAACTGGCATTCATCAGCTCGTGCATGCGTTTTTCCCATTCGGTACGCGAGCAGAACCCAGGCAGGCTCCTGGCGTGCTTCTCAACTACAGCGAGGAGCTCGTCGTCCGGCAGTTCTAGGTCCACTGGAACCTTCATCGGCTGGCTGACGTACCAGGGAGTATCAAAGAACAACTCCAAGCGATTCCCCTCAGGGTCCCGAACGTAGAACGAGACAGCGTTGCCATGGGTGATCGCATCGATATCCCGTGCGCCTCGATCAACGAGGAGGTGGTACACCTGGCGCAAAGTGGCCAACGAATCGGCAGCAAGGGAAATCTGGTTGATTGGGTTGAACTCCAGCTTTTCCGGACGGCCGCTGGCCAACACAATCTGGTGGTGGGTGCGCGGGTCCCGGCTCAGGAACACAAGCTCCACCGGGCCTACTGGCCCCTGCAAACTTCCTCGGTCCGTCACGGTGAAACCCAGAACACCGGTGTAGAACGACTCCATGGCATCCAGATCATGGACATAAATGCCCATGTGGTTGAAAGAAAGGCCTGTTTGGCTGTGCATTTTTATCACCATTCGATAATTGTTGACATGACTGTATTTCAGGATCAGTCTCCATGCAACAAATTATCGCAATGTGATAAAAACAAGGAGTCACCAAAGTGAAATTTCTCAGCTTCATGTCCGACAACCGCCCAAGCTACGGGTACCTCACTCAAGACGGCATCGTGGATCTGGGCCGCCGCCTGGCCGGACGCGCCGATGACCTGCGCGCGCTGCTGGCCCAACCCGATCCGGTCGCTGTGGCCCTCGAAGCAGGTGGTGCTCCCGACTACCGTCTGGAAGATGTAGCTCTCCTGCCGGTCATCCCGAACCCAGAGCAGATCTTCTGCGTGGGCCTAAACTACGCAGACCACGTTGCAGAGACCAACCGGGAAAGCACTGCACAGCCTATGATTTTCCTGCGCGTACCAGCCTCTCAGGTTGGCCACGGCGAGCCGCTGCTCCGCCCGCGCGAGTCCGATCGTTTCGACTACGAAGGTGAGATCGCCGTGATCATCGGTAAGCCTGGTCGCCGAATCAGTGAGGAGGATTCGTGGGATCACATCGCTGGCTACTCCTGCTACAACGACGGCTCGGTCCGTGACTGGCAACTGCATACCCCACAGTGGGGCCCAGGCAAAAACTTCTACCGCACCGGCGGCTTCGGGCCGTGGATGGTCACCTCCGATGAGATCGGGCCTGATGAAGAAATGACCCTGGTGACGCGAGTCAACGGCGTTGAACTGCAGCGCGCCTCTACCCGCCAACTGATCCACAGCATTCCCAAGCTGATTGCTTACCTCTCCACCATCACTCCGCTGGTCCCAGGTGATGTGATCGTCACCGGCACTCCAGGTGGCATCGGTCTCAAGCGCACTCCGCCGCTGTTCCTCAAGCCAGGTGACACGGTTGAAATCGAAGTCGACCGCATCGGCACTCTGGTCAATGGTGTCGCCAACGACTGAGCCCTGGTAAGACCAAGGCCCGCCGATGGCGGGCCTCGCAGTGATGAGAAAATCATGAACAATAAAAATCCTCTGAGCGAACAGACCCCTACTGTGTATGACGTTGCAATCGTAGGCTGCGGCCCAACCGGCGCGGTGCTGGCCAACCTGTTGGCAGAGTGCGGCCACAGCGTATTAGTGCTTGAGCGCGAGGCCGGACCTTTGCAATTGCCGCGGGCGATTCGCTTCGACGCCGAGTGCATGCGAGTTTTCCAATCCATCGGCATGCTGCGCCGCCTAAATGAACAGGTGAGCCCTGCTCCAGGCATGAAGTTTGTGAATGGTGCCGGCGAGCTATTAATCGAATGGCAACGCCCAGTCGACCTTGGTAGCCACGGATGGAGCTCCTGCTACCGTGTTCATCAGCCTGACCTTGAGCAAGCACTGCGCGAACGCCTACAAGAGCGACCAGGCGTGCAGGTGCTGACCCGTCATGATGTTTTCGCCATCAGCGAGCATGCCGACCATGTGGACCTGCGCTACGAGAACATGCGCAACGGTGAGCTGCTGACTAGTCGGGCAAAATACGTGATCGGCTGTGACGGAGCCCGCTCGCTGGTTCGCCGCCTGATGGGTAGTACGCTTGAAGACCTGCAGCTGCATGAACGCTGGCTGGTCATCGACTTCATGCTCAAGCGCCCAATGCCTGAACTTGGCGAGTATTCCATCCAGTACTGTGACCCTGAGCGTCCAAGTACTTACATCTGCGGCGCAGGTGATCGCCGTCGCTGGGAAGTGATGGTCATGCCTGGCGACGATTCCGCGCAGATCAGTTCCCCGGAATGGATTTGGGAGCGCCTGTCTCGATGGATCGGGCCAGAAGACGCCGAGATCGAGCGCTCTGCGGTCTACATGTTCCATTCCGTCGTCGCGCAGCAGTGGCGACGCGGTCGTCTGCTGATAGCTGGTGACGCCGCGCACCAGACCCCTCCCTTTATGGGCCAGGGTATGGCTGCAGGTATCCGCGACGCCGCCAACCTCGCATGGAAACTGAATGCGCTACTGACTGGCCAAGCAAGCGATGAGCTCTTGGACACCTATCAGTCCGAACGCGTGCCGCATGTCCGTGAGTTCATCGAAGGTGCTGTACGCTTCGGCGATATCATCCAAGCCACCGACAGTGAGGCAGTGGCCGCGCGTGATGCGAGCCTGAGTTGCGCCATCGAAAACTTCCGTACTCCTGAGCCTGCCTTGGGCCCAGGTGCCCATGATGGCTCTCCGCAAGCGGCTGCGGGACAGGTAACACCTCAATTCCGTCTGTCTGACGGGAGCTTGATAGATGACTCGACCGGATACCGCTTCTTGCTGCTTTGCCGGCCTGAGTTGATGTCGGTCGCCCTTGGCTTGGTCGATAAGTCAGTAACGTGTCGGGCCGCAGATAATCCTGTCATGTTGGCTTGGCTTGAGAGTATGGGTACCAGCGCTGCGCTCATTCGCCCAGACCGCTATCTGTATGGTGTGGCGAAAGACTCGGCGGATCTGGAGCCGTTGCTGTCGCGTGCATTTCCCATGAGCCTGCGAGCAAGCAACGCCATTCGCTCGAACTGCGCCTAAGGCGCCGGCGGGAGGTTCTCCCGCCAAACTACCGATTACTACAAGAACAATATGCATGCTTTGAGCATGCCGGAGTGCCTATCATGCAACGCCTCGACCAGGCTGCCCCTCAGGAGGTAGCAGATGCATCGCTGCCGTCTTCAGAAAATGCTGACAAGGTAATGTCGCGCGTGTCACGTCGACTGCTCGGCTTCCTATTTGTACTGTTCATGTTTTCCTTCCTGGACCGTATCAACATTGGCTTCGCGGGAGCGACGATGAGCCGTGATCTCGGCCTGAGCGCCGCAGCGTTCGGTTTTGCCAACACGGTTTTCTATGCTGTCTACATTGCCTGCGGAATCCCAAGCAACCTGATGTTGGAGCGGATCGGCGCACGTCGCTGGATCGCGGTGCTCGTGGTCGCCTGGGGCATCGCGTCCACCTGCACCATGTTCGCTAGGGACGAGCAAAGCCTCTATCTCCTAAGGATGTTGGTGGGTATCACAGAAGCAGGCTTCCTGCCCGGCATGCTGCTCTACATAAGCCGTTGGTTCCCCAGCCAGTACCGCTCTCGGGCCAACGCTCTTTTCATGATCGCCATGCCCGTCACCGCCACCTTGGGGTCGATCGTCTCTGGGTTTCTGCTTGAGCTACACGGCACCCTGGGTCTGCACGGCTGGCAGTGGCTGTTCATGGTAGAGGGCCTCCCATGCGTGGCACTAGGCATCATCGCCTGGTACCGACTGGATGATTCGCCTGCAAGTGCCCGCTGGCTCAGCACTGAAGAAAAACGCGTACATGCCCAACTGATGGCACGTGATCGTGAAGAATCCGAGCGCAACTGCACAGGCGCATCCAGCGGGCGCTGGCTTACTGCCGGCACCCTCCGCCTTGCGGTCATCTACTTCTGCATGGTCACCAGCATGGGTATGGTGAACATCTGGGGGCCGCAGATGATCGCTGGCTTCAGCGCTGGTGCCGGTAACGTGGCAATTGGCTTCCTGGTCGCCATCCCGCAAGTGGTGACCGTAGTTGCGATGCTCTGGCTAGGAGCGCGGTCTGATCGCAAGCGTGAGCGACGTTGGCACACCTTCATGCCTCTTGCGATTGGGGCCCTCGGCTGGATGGCAGCGGCCTTTGTGCAGAACCCTCTCGTGCAACTGCTCGGAATCAGCCTCGCCTCGGCGGGCGCCTTCGGCGCAATGACCGTCTTCTGGGCATTTGCCGACCAGAACCTGTCGTCGGCGGCCAAGGTCGTCGGCATCGCGTTCATCAACGCTTTCGGCAACGCTGCCACGATTGTCAGCTCGGCGATGGTTGGGGTGCTCAAGGATCATACTCAAAGCTTTGCTGCCGGCATCTGCTATGCCTCCGTTTTGCTGCTCATCGGCGCAGTGCTGGTGACCAACAGAGCTCAGACTCGTAGAGCAACGGTTCACGCCTAATTAAAAAAGCATCGACTCGCTGCGGGGTATCCCCGCGGCGTGATCTCTCACGTCTGCAAAAAGAATAAAGCCATGACCAGACAGATGTTTTCGATCCTCGCTCTCTTCACCTTCACGCCCGTGTGGCAAGCCCAGGCTGAAGGGTTTTTCACGCATAGCACCGGCAAGTTGCAACTGCGCAACTACTACTTCGATCGTGACTTTCGGAGCGGTAGTGGCCAATCCCAAGCCCAGGAATGGGCGCAAGGCTTCTTGCTCAAGGTTCAATCTGGCTATACGCCAGGAATTATGGGCTTTGGACTGGACGCCAGTTCCATGGCAGGGTTCAAGCTCGACACGTCTCCCGATCGAGTGGGCACAGGCCTAATCCCGTACAGCCCAAACAGCCGAGAGCCAAATGACCACTGGGCCGAGGCAGCTCTGACTGCCAAGTTCAAACTGTCCAAAACGGAGCTGAAAGCCGGCCAGGTCGATCCTTTCTTACCAGTCATCCTTCCCGTGATGTCACGGCTCTTCCCGCCCACCTTCCGCGGTGTGGATATCAGCTCTCGCGAGCTGGATGGCCTAACTCTCCGAGCCGGCCGGATTGACCGGATCAACCTGAGGGACTCGACGAACTGGCAGCCACTGCAGGTCTCCAGCCAATTCCGGCGATTCACCTCTGGTGCTGAATCGAAGGAGTTTCTGTACGGCGGCGGGGACTGGGCTTTTGACGAAACCGGCACGCTCAGCTACTACCGTGCTCAGCTGACAGACATCTATGAACAGGACTACCTGGGGCTGCAGAAGAAATGGCCAATCGGGCCCGGCACTTTCAAGGTAGACCTGCGCTTCCATGCTAGCCGTGAGGATGGCCAGGCCAAAGCCGGTCATGTGGACAACCGAGCGTATCAGTACAACCTGTCCTACTCCGTCGCAGGGCATACGCTGGCATTTGGTCAGATGCATCTGACTGGCGACACCGCTTTGCCCTACCTCGCTGGTACCGACGTAAACGTCATTACCGAAGGCTCACTGGTGTCCGAGTTCAGCAACCCACAAGAGCGAACCTGGCAGGCGCGTTACCAGTACGACTTTGCAGCGGCAGGTATCCCAGGGCTGAGCGCGCTCTACCGGTACATTGATGGCAGCAATGTGCACTTCGCTGGAGCCGGCGGTGACAACGATGAAACCGAACAGTCCTGGGAGCTCGCTTACGTCATCCAGTCCGGCCCTGCGAAGGGACTGTCTATGCGCTATCGTCAAGGTCATTACACCAGCAACTACTTCCGCGACGTCGATGAGCAGCGCGTGAACATCGACTACACGATCGCGCTCTTCTGATCTGCAATCATCCCCTTCTGGACGTCAGAAATGACGTCCTTTTTTGTCCCACACAACAAGGCCAAGGCGGAGTTAACCACCTGGTTGAATGCCCTTGTTTTCATAGACACTCTCGAAGCTCAGAAAATAGCGTTTCTCAGACTCTGCTGAAGACAGTTACATAGCCCTGCTGTGTCGGTGTTTAGGGTTAGTGAACATCTCGATGTAATCGAAAATATCACTTCGCGTCTCTTCGTGAGTTGTGTAGACCTCCCATCTTCAGAACGTGACGAGTCGCGAGCAGCTCAAAGACCGGTGCAACTTTTATGTGCCAGCTGAGGAGTAGATTTCGCCGCACGGAAGAAGCGAGCGATTCATAGGCCCGAATTTGCAAAGACATGGACGAGCGTCAAAGCAGGGTTGCGGCCAGCGCAACAGGAAAAAGGAAAACCGTGTCGACGAAGGGAGCCAGGCTCGGCTCCCTCCTTCTGCGACAGATTTTATTGTTTAGCGACAGTGTTAATTCTCAGAAACCAGCTTTTATGAAGTTAGAGAATTAAAACTGTCGCAACGGGAGCCCGAATTCCGGGGGCTTGCGACCTTGATTGGAGAAAGCGCAAAACTGTCGCAGGCCGCTCAAAAGCTGCTTCCAGCGATTGCGCTAGAGAATTAAAACTGTCCCCGCCAGTAACGACGCGGCTTTGAGCGGGGATCCTGCCTCAGTTATTGCTAGATCTGGATTCCCACTTCGCAAGCAAGAACATAGCCATGGAGCCCGCCAGGTTTACGTGACCCGTACAGCCCGCAGCACTGTTGCTGAGATCCAGCAGTTCATGGTGAAAGCGGAGGCTTGAGCGCCTCCGCTCTCCCTTTACGTTCAGTGGGTCTGCTGCGCCATTTCGCTGCGTCTGGGCAACCCGATCGAGATGAGCGCGGCGGCCAATACGAACATGCTAGAAATCCACAGGCAGGCCTGCAAACCATAGGCTTGGAACACCCAGCCTGACAGCAGCGTGCCGACCAGCCGCCCCAAGGCGTTGGACATGTAGTAGAAGCCTACGTCCAGGGAGACGCCGTCTTCCTTGGCGTAGCTGACGATCAGGTAGCTGTGCAGCGATGAGTTCACCGCGAACAGCACACCGAACAGCATCAGCCCGCCGAGCAGTACTACCTGGGCCGACCAGCCTGCCGATAGGCCCATACCAATGAGCGCGGGCAGTCCAGCCAGGGCGATCGCCCAGATAAAGGCCGCTCGACCGTCGGGTACATGACCGCGCTTCCTGCCGGTGATGTGAGGAGCAAACGACTGGACGATGCCATAGCCAATGATCCACGCGGCCAAGAAGCCACCGACCAGCCAAAAGTCCCAACCAAAAGCGGTACTCAAGTACACCGGCAGCGCCACTACGAACCAGACGTCCCTGGCACCGAAGAGAAACAGTCGTGCAGCCGAAAGGATGTTGATGGCCCGGCTCTTGGACAGCATGTCGCGGAACTTCGGTTTGGCCTTGGCCTTGCCCAAGTCCTTTTTCAGCAGCATCAGACTACCGATCCAGATCAGGGCCAGCACCGCCGCCATGGCCAGCACCGCCAGGGTAAAACCGAGCAACGCGAGCAGTGCTCCGCCAACTAAGAAGCCCACGCCTTTGAGCGCGTTCTTCGAGCCCGTCAGGATGGCCACCCATTTGTAGAGCGTCCCCTGTTGGCTGCCCGGTACCAAGAGCTTGATGGAGCTCTTGGCGCTCATCTTGTTCAGGTCCTTGGCGATGCCGGAGAGCGCCTGGGCGGCCATCACCCACGGCACCGTCAGCGAGGCTGCTGGTACCGTGAGCATCAGCAGGGCAACCACCTGCATTCCAAGGCCGATGTTCATCGTGCGGTTTAACCCCAGGCGGGCGCCGAGGTAGCCACCCACGAGGTTGGTGATCACGCCGAACACTTCGTAGAACAGGAACAGCGCCGCAATCTGCAGCGGCGTGTAGCCCAGCGAATGGAAGTGCAGTACCACCAACATGCGCAATGCGCCGTCGGTGAGGGTGAAGGCCCAGTAATTGCCGGTAACCAGCAGGTACTGACGCACTTCCGCAGACAGGGCTGACAACGCCTTCATGATCGCCATTTACTCCGCTGCGCCGACCAGGCGTGCCAGTTCAACCGCACGGTTGGCGTAGCCCCACTCGTTGTCGTACCAGGCGTAGATCTTCACTTGGGTACAGTTGACTACGAGGGTGGACAGCGCATCGATGATTGAGGAGCGTGGATCGGTGCGGTAGTCGATGGACACCAAGGGGCGTTCTTCGTAGCCCAGGATGTCCTTCAGCGGCCCTTCGGCTGCGGCTTTCAGCAGCGCGTTGACCTCTTCAGCCGTCGTCTCTCGTTCCACTTCGAACACGCAGTCGGTCAGCGAGGCGTTGGCCAGTGGTACACGTACAGCGTGACCATTCAGCTTGCCGCGCAGCTCGGGGAAGATCTCGGCGATTGCGGTGGCAGATCCCGTGGTGGTCGGGATCAGGCTCATGCCCGAGGCTCGGGCGCGTCGCAGGTCCTTGTGCGGTGTATCGAGGATGCTCTGGGTATTGGTGAGGTCGTGAATGGTGGTGATCGAGCCGTGGCGGATGCCCAGGTTCTCGTGAATCACCTTGACCACCGGAGCCAGGCAGTTAGTGGTGCAGGAGGCGGCGGTGACGATACGATGCTGCGCCGGGTCGAATAGGTGCTGGTTGACGCCCATCACCACGTTCAGTGCGCCTTTCTCCTTCACTGGAGCGCAGACGACCACACGTTTGACGCCTTGATCTAGGTAGGCCTGGAGTACGGCTACCGACTTCATCTTGCCGCTGGCCTCGATGACCAGGTCGCAGCCCGACCAGTCGGTGTCCGCGATGGTCTTGTTGGCGGTGACCTTGATGCGCTTGCCCTCGATCACTACCGCGTCACCCTCTGCGCGGGCTTCACGGTGCCAGCGTCCGTGGATCGAATCGAAGTTGATCAGATGGGCATGGGTCTCGGCGTCACCGGCCGGGTCATTGATCTGCACAAACTCGAATTTCGGCCAGTCCCAGGATGCGCGAAGCGCCAAGCGACCAATACGGCCAAACCCATTGATACCTACTTTGATAGCCATGTTCTTGTTCTCGAATCGCGATTAGCGAAAGGTCAGAGGGTGTCGCTGAACTGGTTGATATACCCAACGTGCGCAGGGTTCTGGATCGCACGTGGACGCAGGGCCTGGACCTGGGAAACAGCTTCCTGCACAGGGATGCCGCACTCGATCATCAGGCGGGCGGCAAACAGGCCGGTGCGGCCAGAGCCGCCCTTGCAGTGAATGGCGATCGTCTTACCGGTCATCACCAGCTCTTTCAGGCGTTCCCGGTGAGCCTCCCAGGCGGCCGCAAACGGCTCACCGGGCGCTTCGTCGTCCTCGACCGGCAGGTGGAACCATTCGAGGCCCAGCAGTTGGCACTCCTCGGGAAGCAGATCGATCTCGTTCTGCAGCAGTTCTTCACTCGGCATCAGGGTTACCAGCGCGCTCGCGCCGGCATCGTGCAACGTTGCCAGAGCCTGAGATACCGATGTCTCCTTGGTACCTGGGCACGGAGTGAAGATCAGCTGGCCGACCAGTTCGGAATTAGCCAACACGGAATACGGGTGCAATTGCATGCTCACAAAGCCTCAAATGGATCGTTGATTGACACGCTTGGATAGTTCTTCAGCAGACTCTTTACGTTCGGAGTAGCGATCGACCAGGTAGTCGGAGCGATCACGAAGCAGCAGGGTGAACTTCACCAGCTCCTCCATTACGTCGACGACACGGTCGTAGTACGAGGAGGGTTTCATACGACCCGCCTCGTCAAATTCCAGGTAGGCCTTCGGCACGGACGACTGGTTAGGGATGGTGAACATGCGCATCCAGCGGCCGAGGACGCGCAGCTGGTTGACCACGTTGAACGACTGCGAGCCGCCGCAGACCTGCATCACCGCGAGGGTTTTGCCTTGCGTGGGGCGCACGGCGCCCATGCTCAGTGGAATCCAGTCGATCTGCGACTTGAACACGCCGGTCATTGCACCGTGGCGTTCCGGCGAGCACCAGACCATGCCTTCGGACCACAGCACCAGATCGCGCAGCTCCTTGACCATGGGGTGGTCATCGGGCACGTCATCCGCCAGTGGCAGCCCGGTCGGATTGAAGATCCGCGTCTCGGCACCGAAGTGCTCTAGCAGGCGTGCCGCTTCTTCCGTCAGCAGGCGGCTGAACGAGCGTTCGCGGGTCGATCCGTACAGCAGCAGAATGCGAGGCTTGTGGGTGGACTTTTGCTCGACTGCCAACTTGTCTGCTGTCGGCAGGTCGACCAGATCGTTGTCGATATTGGGGATGTGGTGTTCGGTCATGATTTACTCCTGAGACAAGGCGCCAGATGGCTGATCGAACCAGCGGCGCTTGAGCCACAAGGCCACGCCCACCAGGGAGATCAGTACCGGCACTTCCACCAAGGGCCCGATGACGGTGGCAAACGCGACCGGCGAGGCAAGACCGAAGGTGGCGATGGCCACGGCAATGGCCAGTTCAAAGTTGTTGCTCGCTGCGGTGAACGCCAGCGCAGTGGTACGTGGGTAGTCAGCTTCCAGCAGCTTGCCCATCCAGAAGCTGATGAAGAACATCACCACAAAGTAGATCGTCAGCGGGATAGCGATGCGCAACACATCCAGCGGCAGTTGCAGCACCATGTCGCCTTTCAGGCTGAACATGGCGACGATGGTCAGCAGCAGTGCCACGAGGGTCAGCGGGCTGATCTTCGGGATGAAGCGCTCTTGGTACCAGGTCTCGCCCTTGCTGCTGATCAGGATCTTGCGGGTCAGGAAACCAGCCAGGAACGGGATGCCCAGATAAATCAGCACCGATTGGGCGATATCGAGGAAGCTGGTCTCAATGACGCTACCTTCAAGGCCAAACAGCGGCGGCAACAGGCCCAGGAAGATCCAGGCGTACACGCTGAAGAACAAGATCTGGAAAATGCTGTTGAAGGCGACCAGACCGGCCACGTACTGGTTGTTGCCACCGGCGATCTGGTTCCACACCAGCACCATGGCGATGCAGCGTGCCAGGCCGATGAGGATCAGGCCGGTCATGTACTCAGGCTTGTCGGAAAGGAAGACAACGGCTAGCCCGAACATCAGGACCGGGCCGATCACCCAGTTCTGGATCAGCGACAGAGCAAGGATGCGCTTGTCCTTGAAGACTTGCGGCAACTCCTCGTATTTCACCTTCGCCAGAGGTGGGTACATCATGACGATGAGGCCAATGGCGATGGGGATGTTTGTCGAGCCTACCGACAGGCTATTCAGCCACGCAGGCAATCCCTGGAACAGGCTGCCCAGACCAATGCCCAGGCCCATGGCCAGAAAGATCCAGACCGTCAGGTAGCGGTCTAGGAATGAAAGTCGGCTTTTGCTCATAGTGGATCTCCCAAAACGTCAGAGCGTTCCGATGCGGGCCAGCTCGACCTTGAGCTGGGCGGCATCCATTTGGTCGAAAGGCAGTGCGATGAATGCCTTGAGGCGTCGCTTGATCTGCTCAAGTGTGTTGTCGAATGCCGCGTCCAACTCTGCGGCACTAACGTGCAAATCCGAAGGGTCAGAAAGTCCCCAGTGGGCTTTCACTGCTGGTCCGAAGAACACGGGGCAGGCTTCGCCAGCGGCCTTGTCGCAGACGGTGATGACAAAGTCCGGTGCCAGCTCCGCATGCGCGTCACTGGACTTGCTGCTGAGGCCCTCGGTGGAGATACCGGCACGCTGCAGCGCGGTGATGGACAGCGGGTGCACCTCACCCTTTGGCTGGCTGCCGGCGCTGTAGGCCTTCATGCCGGCCGGGGCCAGATGATTGAAAACAGCCTCGGAGAGGATGCTGCGGCAGCTATTTGCGGTGCAGAGGAACAGAACTTTCATCGGTTTTTCTCGGCAATGATCAGCAGCAGGAGGCGACGCGTTGAGGGCGGTCACCCATTGTGTCCAGTCGTTTAGTGCTAGCACTCAGCCATTCGCGGTTGGCCTCCAGCGTCGTCGCCAGGACCTCACGTACCCAGCCGGGAAGCGATGGATGCAGGCGGTAATAAACCCACTGGCCCTGACGCCGGTCTTCCAGCAGGTCACACGTGCGCAGTTGCGCCAGGTGGCGGGAAACCTTGGGCTGGCTTTCTTCCAGCGCGCAGGTCAGTTCACAGACGCAGAGTTCTTCCTCGCGAGCGATCAGCAGCATCATCCGAATGCGGTTCTCGTCGGCGAGGCATTTGAAAACCTTGGTAGGTGTCAGCGAGTCAGTCATAGCAATTCTCAGTGTTTAGTTTTCACGAGGACGAACATCTTGATGCGCTCATGAATCTCGTGGAGCGTGTGTCGGAAGGCATCGTGTTGGTCACTGGTGACAGGGTCTTCGAAGTTCCACGCCAGAACCTCGCCGAAAGTCGGCAATGTATGGCACTCATGGGCTGCCTTGTCGCAGAGCGTAATCACGTAGTCGAACCGTTCCCCTGCAAACTCGTCGATGGACTTGCTGCGTAGAGCTTTGGTATCGATATCGAGATATTCGAGGGCGTCATAGGTGCGCGGATCGACTTGCCCAGGCTGGGTACCTGCGCTGAAAGCTTCGAAATTCACAGGGTCTGTGTGCCGGAGCAAAGCTTCGGCGAGCTGGGAGCGAGCAGTGTTTGCGGTGCAAACAAACAGGACGCGGATCTTGCCAGTCATCACTTGGTACCCAACTCGTATATGGTTTTTCGAATATACGCTTTTCCGAATATATCGCAACCCCTCGATGATGGGTGGCTTTACATGTGCGTGATCATGCACATATATTGTGCCGCATGACGATCAACCAAAATCTCCGCGCCCAAGCCATCGACGCCGCCATCGAGTCGCTGGACGAGGCCTTCTTCAAAGCGCTTTGCGAGCCTTCCAGAGTCGCGGTTTTCAAGCGCGTGCTTTTGCTGGGCCTGGCGGATGTCGGCGAAATCGCCAAGGACCTGCCGCAGGAGCGCTCGGTGATCTCCAGGCACCTACAGGTATTGCATTCCGCCCAGATCGTGAAAGCCAACAAGGTGGGCAGACAGGTGTTCTATGAAGTGAATGGTGAGGCGATCGTCGAGCGTCTGGAAGGTCTTCTCCAGCGAACCAAAGATCTGGTTTCGCTGTGCTGTCCGTAGGCCGGCCTTTTTTTGCCCCTATATATGCACGAGTGCGCATACATGAATTATTCGAATCAAATTCTAGATGTAGTCGTCATTGGTGGTGGGCAAGCAGGTTTGGCGACTGGCTGGCATTTGCAGCAGCACGGCGTGAAGTTCCTCATCTTGGATGAGCAGGCATCCCCTGGTGGGAACTGGCGTAACTACTACGACAGCCTGCAATTGTTCTCCCCAGCGGAGTACTCCTCGCTACCGGGAATGGTGCTTCCCGGCGATCGCAAGGGCTATCCGCTGCGAGACGAAGTGGTGCAGTACCTAGAGGCATACGCCGCCCAGTTTCAACTGCCTTTCCAGGGCGGTACCAGAGTGGTGACGGTCGTACAAAAGGACAAGACATTCGAGGTTCGCGCTGCCAATGGATCGACCTTCGCGGCTCGTGCGGTGGTAGCTGCATCAGGAGGATTCAGCCGTCCGTACATGCCTGACGTTCCTGGCCTGAAAAGCTTTTCAGGTACCTGTCTGCACAGCTCGGCGTATCGAACGCCTGAGGCCTTTGCTGGCCAGCGTGTCGTTGTGGTCGGCGCGGCGAACTCGGCGGTACAAATTGCCTACGAGCTTGCCAACGTTGCGCAGGTGGTGCTGGCGACCCGCGAGAAGATCCGCTTCTTCCCCCAGCGGATCCTGGGACTCGATTTTCACACTTGGTTGAAATTCACCCGGCTGGAGCACACGCGCTGGTTGAGTGACCAGAGCACGCCTGTGCTGGATACCGGCAAGTACCGGAAGGCCTTGGATACCGGGCGGCTCCAGCGCAGAGCGATGTTCCAGCAGGTGTTGCCTGACGGCGTCGTCTGGCCAGATGGAACCACCCACCAGACCGATGCGCTGATCTTCGCCACCGGTTTCCGGCCGAACATGGAGTTTCTGACAAAGCTTCCAGTCGCCGACCAGCAAGGTCATGTCCTGCAGCAAAACGGCGTGGCAGATCAGGTAGCCGGCCTGTACTTCGTCGGGCTGCCCAAGCAAAGGAACTTCGCCTCGGCAACCCTCAGGGGTGTAGGGACTGACGCGGGCTATCTCATTCCTCAACTGCTTCGTCATCTAGAACGGGTTGGTTCGACGGAAGCACCCGTTCAACGATCGCGCAATCCAGCCAGCGGCCTTCAAGGCAAGCGTGCTTCTCATAGACGCCAATCGTCCTGAAGCCGCAGGACTGGCAAAGCGCGAGGCTCGCCTCGTTGAAGGTGAAAATGCGGGAAAGGACCTTCCAGAAACCACGTGCCTCAGCCTCGCTGAGCAATGCCTTGAGCAGCGCCTTGCCGATGCCCCGTCTGCGGACGTCACGGTGAAGATAGATCGAGAAGTCGGCGATGCCGACGTAGCAGGAACGCGCGCGGTAACTGCTCAGGTTCGCCCACGCCACTACCGCCCCGTCCAGCTCGACGACCAGCACTGGATAGAGAGACATATCGGCAACCCAGGGCTGTATATCTGTGGCAGTACGCGGCTGGGTCTCGAACGTAGAGTTGCGGTCTTCGATCCCCTGATTGTAGATCTCGGCAATGGCCGGAGCATCACCGGTTTCAGCGAGGCGAATGTGCATCTGGCTTCCTTTGGGGAGATGGAACGACTTGGTTAAAGAGGCTTCACTTTTCTTGCCGCTGGGCTGGGTAGCACGAGTCAATTGGCGTAGCAGCGTCAGGGCCCCTTGACGTACGTCTGGCGGCAGGCAGCTGATCATTGCCTTCTCTTCGGCGATCAGGCTGGCACGAAAGCGTTCGTAGAGGTCGACGCCGGCTTCGGTAGCTTGCACCTGGACCGCCCGACGATCTTCTGGATCTTCTACTCGGGCGACATACCCCTTTCGCTCCAGGGTATCGACGACACGGCTGGCTTTGCTCTTGTCCAAGAACATCTGCTCGGCCAGGACCCTGGAGACGGAGTGATCCCTGCTCTACCAAAGCTTCAACCGCGTAGCACTGAGTTACCGATACGTCGTGGCAGCATATGCGGTCGCGATCCCTGAATTGGTAAACGTGCAAGAGCTGGGTAAGGCTTCGTGGAGATCTTCAGCATCCCGGCTGAGATCGTCGCTGTGCTTGCCCGACATGGCATTTCCAATTAGTTGTTACTCACAACGTTATGGCTGAAGGATGCGGTCGTCAACATTGACCAGCAAATTGATTGTGGTTGATCGGTTACGCGGATGGATTATGGGTATGCAGTTAAAAAAGCAGCTCGGAAGAGCTGCTTTTCTGCCTACTCCCCCTTTTTATGTTTGTGGGGTTTCAGGTCTGGGTGATCCTTCTGCTTCTCAGGCGTGACCCGCTGCCTCTTGTCCGGAGTGCCATCTTCGTTGGTGCGTTTAGGGCCTGGCTTGATGCTCATGCAAATTTCCTTTTCCGCTTGGGTTGTTGAGTACTGCTATGTAGTTAGTCGAGCTTCTGGCTGCTGTCAAAGCAACTCGATGTGGAATCGCTATCGACCTCACGTGTTCAGCCCTTTGCAGCATTAGAGGCCTGAATAGGTGCTTCCGGTCAAAGTCTTGCAAGGGGCAGTAAAATCAAGAGCTGAGCGATACGAGGATGTCTGGACGTTCATCATCCCGAGTACGGTGTGGAACAGGTTGTCGTGGCTCAGTGGCGAGCTCGTCTGTGCTTTCAAGCAGCCCACATTGAGGCGTTCGCTTTTCGCAAGAGAATCAGACATCCAGAGCATCAATGGCACCTTGGTTTGCTCATCTGGGGCCATCGCATAGGGCAGCCCATGCAGGTAAAGACCACCCTCTCCCAGTGACTCCCCGTGGTCCGAAACGTACATCAGCGCAGTGTCGAATTTGCTGTTCGCGGCCAGAATATCGATCAGCCCAGCCGTGACGTAGTCGGTGTAGAGGATCGAATTGTCATAGGCATTGATCACTTCCTGCTGCTCACATTTGTCGAGCTCATTGGTCTCGCAAACCGGCCCGAATTTCTTGAACTGCGTGGGGTAGCGCTTGTAGTAGGCCGGGCCGTGACTACCCTTGTAGTGGAGCACCAGGACTGCATCGCCTTCCTGACGCTTGATGAAGTCCTCCATCTCAGAGAGCAATACACCGTCCTTGCACTCGTCGCTGCCGCACAGCTGAGCATCTGCGTGTTGGGTAGCCTTGTGGTTTGGCACCCGATCACAGACCCCTTTGCAGCCCGAATTGTTATCAGCCCACATGATACTGATGCCTGCGCGCTGAAGCACATCGAGCAGCCCTTCGCGGCTCTTGGCCAAACCGTCCTTGTAATCATCCCTACCGACGTCCAAGAACATGCATGGCAGCGAAACCGCGGTGGCGGTGCCGCAAGAACTCACATTCGAGAAGCTGATGACATTGCGCTTTTCCAGCTCAGGATTGGTATCGCGGGAGTAGCCATTCAGAGAGAAGTTGGCGGAACGTGCGGTCTCCCCGACTGCCAGTACCAGTAGCTTGGGTTTACGAGCCGCTCCCTGCCTGGTCACCACGGCGTCGGTACCGATGGAGGTCAGCGCTTTCGGTGTGGCCAGCTTGCGTTTCAGGTAACCATGACCGGCAGCAAACAAATTGGTGGGAACCAGAATGAGCCGGATCTCCCGGTTGTTGCGTAGGAGGGAGGCATAAGACTGGTACTGGCTCAGCACGATACCAGCAAGGGTTACCAGTGCGAGCGACAGGACGATGAGTCTGCTACCCAACGCTTTGGTCCAGGGCTTGCGTCGCAGGGGCACCAGACAGATCAGGTAGACGGGCAATACCCCTACCATTGCCACCCAGAGGCCAAGTTTCCAGTTCAGTAGCTCGGACACCTCACCGACGTCGGTCTCCACGACGTTGGTGAACATCGTGTAATCAATGACGATGCCGTAAGCACTCATGAAGTAGCTGGCGAACGACGCGCTGATCAGCACCAGGCACAGCAGAGGTTTTGCGAGTCTTGACCATGACAGCAAGCTAAGTACGGTGAACACCCAAACGAACACTACGACTGGCAGGCTGGCGGCGAGCAACCAGTTAACTTCATCAGTGTTGAATGCCAGGCGCCAGAGCACACGCCAAAGCTCAGCGTTCGCGAACAACAACAACCAAAAAGTTACTAGCGCGATGAGTAAATTGGTGCTGATGCCTTCCTGTCTGACTTTGCGAATAGCATGGATCCATTTACTTAACAGGATGTGAACAATGGATTTAGAAGGTGTCATTATCAAACTCTAGGGAGCTGCTCATCCATGGCGCTGGTTATGAATAGTCGGGAGCTAAACGGCAAGCCATCGACAGACACTGAGCGAATCAGGCCGTACAGAGCGCCAGAGACCTTGATCCCCTTAGCCTGAGGACGCTTAGGATGTGTGAGGCATAGGATTAAATGAGAAATTAGCTCTCGCTAGGCGCATTATTTCCGCCACACGATAACGTCATGATGACTTCGCGATTACAATGCTGACAGAATCGCGATAATGACTTTTTCGATTGTAAATGCTCAGGCTATGATAAAAAATCGGATAGGTCCGACTCTTTGAGTAGTCAATGCCATCTGGCGAATTAAATTAAATTTCATAAACAAACCAGCTTCGTTTTGTCGTACGCTAATTTTGAACTTTTACTTTAACTTAAAAGTCATTCTAACGAGCAGAACACTTCTTTCACCTTTTGCTCGTGCTGATGTCACCTATCGATGAGGGACGAATACCATGAGTTTTCTCAAAAATTTATTGGGCGGCCACCACGGCCGTGGCAACCACGGCGGTGGCAAGCATCACGGTAGTGGGCACGGGAGTGATCGACATGACCGGCATGGTCGCTTCGAGCAGCAGCAATCCTGCGACAGTAATGACCGGGTGATTGAGGATGGTCGCGTAATAGCTCAAGCCCCAATCAAAGATCTGCAGACTTGCAGGCACTGCCGGACCGCAAACGCCCCGTCCGCACGCTTTTGTCTAAACTGCGGAACACCACTATCGAGTGGTTGCACGGCCTGCGGCTCATCCCTGACAGCAGGAGCAAAATTCTGCAGCCAGTGCGGCCAAGCCACCCATTAGCGCATGGCCACACTGGAAATCCAACGCGACCACTACCCTGTGCAAGGAGAAATACGTGGGATCGAATCATGATCATGGCAGTGCCGCGCTTCGTGAGGGGCATCAGAAGAAACTAGTCATGGCATTGGTCCTGACCGGTAGCTTCATGATCGCTGAAGTGATCGGCGCATGGATTACCGGCAGCCTGGCGTTGCTGTCGGATGCGTCTCACATGTTCACCGACACCGCCGCTTTGGCAATTTCGTTGATTGCGCTTCAGATCGCCAAGCGGCCGGCGGATCAGAAAAGAACCTTTGGCTATGCGCGGTTGGAGATCCTAGCCTCCACGTTCAACGCCGTGCTGCTCTTCCTGGTGGCGATGTACATCTTGTACGAGGCCTACCAGCGCTTCTTCATGCCAGCGGAGATCGCCACCGGGACAATGATGGGGATCGCGATTGCCGGCCTGATCATCAACCTGATTTCAATGCGACTGCTGGCATCTGCCAGCAACGAGAGCCTCAACGTCAAAGGCGCCTACCTCGAAGTCTGGAGCGACATGCTCGGATCGTTGGGTGTGATCATCGCCGCCCTCATTATCCGCTTTACCGGCTGGACCTGGGTCGACACGGTTGTCGCCGTAGCGATCGGCCTTTGGGTATTACCGCGGACTTGGCAATTGCTTCGAGAGAGCTTGGGAATTCTTATGGAAGGTGTACCCCGGGGACTCAACGTGGCGGCAATCGAGGCCACGATCCTCAAGGTCGACGGCGTCACGGATGTCCATGACTTGCACGTTTGGGCCGTCAGCAGCGGAAGCAACGTGATGACGTCGCACGTGGTCGTCCGAGACGCAGCAGATGGAGATGCTGTGCTAGCGGCCGTCGTGGATGCAGTCAGCGACGCGTTCGAAATCCATCACTGCACCATTCAGATCGAGCGCGCAGCTTTCCACGAGAACGTTCCGTCGCCGTCGCATTGATCGGCCGGTAGACACCTGATCAACACACCGCCGCCAACGTCGGGGGGGTGTTGTCGAGGAAAGGTAAGGATGGATAGGCGACAGCAGAAGCACGTCGTGAGTGCCTGGCGAATGATCCCAGGAGATCCACTCCACTAGCTCAAGTAGGTTCAGCGATGGCTTGGATCATTACGAAGTACCTGGTCACTGCCGCGATAGTGATTATCGTGTCTGAGCTGGCAAAGCGCAGTGACAAGCTGGGCGGCTTGGTTGCCGCCCTGCCATTGGTCACCGTCTTGACGCTCATCTGGCTCTACTTGGAGAACCAGAGCATGGAGAAGATTTCCAATCATGCCTGGTACACGTTCTGGTATGTGATTCCAACGCTGCCGATGTTTATCGCGTTTCCGGCACTGCTGAGCAAGTTGGGATTCTGGCCAACACTTATCTCCAGCATCCTCATCACCATGGCGAGCTTCGGAGGATTTGCCCTACTTCTAAGGCGATTGGGCATCGAGTTGCTTTGAGTCGGGTGTAGAGGAAAGCACTCGGTCACCGCTTACCGGCTGTTGATGCACTCACCTTTCACGAGGTAGCGAACCATGTGCAGTTCGCCCTTGGAATCCTCGTAAGTCATCATGCTTCTCACATTCCCGCAGTACCGCACGCTAGGCGAGACGTACACCAACTTGCCAACGTCCAAATCCATACCGTATGCGTAATCTTCAAGCTCGGGCATGGGTTTCTTCACGCTCTGTGCATAGCGTTCTGTAGCCTTCCTGGCAGACTGCTCAAGATCGTCGTTGATCTGAACGCTACTTTGGGCATTTGTCGACAGTGCAGAGAAAAGCATGAACGCGGCAATAGCCGATATAGTTGTTTTCATGAGAAGTCCATTAATAAAAAAGCGCCCATGGCGGGGCGCTAAAATTCACCTTACCAAAGGAGCGTATGGTTCCAAGGTGAATGCATTGGCGTGAGCAGGGTATCGTTACTCCCGCCATGCTGCTTCAGATGAGACTGGCCCAAAGCAGCGCTGCCTGTGTGCTGTTCTTAAACTAGCAAAAGCGGCTAACGACAAGATGATTGTGAAATTACAATTTGGACATGTAATAGATTGTAAAGTAATTATTCTTGCCCAATTAAGATGAAAAGCCATGCATGCTGGCCGGTTTAAGCCCGTTATCAAAGGGGCGAACGATCGGTGGCTTGCTACCACTCGGAGCTTGAGCTTGTAGGATTGAACGCCATAAATGCTGAGCAGCTTGGCAGAAACGCCACCCCTCTCGGCCGGATCCTCCTGTCAGTCCTGAGGACTGATAACCGCTGCAAGCCACAGAATCCGCTAAGCTCAGTAGGGAAAGCCGTCATGACTGTCAGCAATCTTGCGGCTACATTACAAATTTGTAGGATTTCGCCGCGGCCAGCGTCTTCGCGTTAAGATTCAAGCGTCCTCAGGTGACCCCGGCGTATGGACAGAGGTAGCGACTACCAGATGTCATGCACTCAGCCGAACCTTCAAACTGCCTGCAACCACAGTCTTGGCGGATTAGGCCAATTCCTTCCTCACACCTTGAGATAAGTTATGCGCGTTCTAGTTGTGGAAGACGAAATTAAAACTGCCGAATATCTTCAGCAGGGCCTATCCGAAAGCGGGTATGTCGTAGATATCGTGCACAATGGTGTTGACGCCCTGCACTTGTTCAATACTAACGTCTATTCGTTGGTTCTGCTGGACGTAAACCTTCCTGGCATCGACGGTTGGGACCTTTTGGAAACCATCAGGAAAACCAGCCGGGTCCGCATCATCATGCTGACCGCTCGTGGTCGCATCAACGACAAGCTCAAAGGCTTGGATGGCGGAGCCGACGATTACCTTGTCAAACCCTTCGAATTCCCGGAGCTGCTCGCTCGAATCCGTTCGCTGCAGCGGCGTGGTGATGAATTAGTCGAGAAGAGTTCGCTGAAAATTGCCGACTTGGAACTCGACTCAGTGCGCCATCGGGTTTTCCGCGCTGGCACACGCATCGACCTTACCACCAAGGAATTTTCGCTCCTGCACCTGCTTATGAGCAGGACGGGCGAAGCGTTGACTCGTTCCCAGATCATTTCGTTGGTCTGGGACATGAATTTTGACTGCGATACCAACGTCATCGATGTCGCTATCCGGCGCCTTCGCTCGAAGATCGATGACCCGTTTGAAACCAAGCTCATTCACACGCTTCGTGGCGTAGGGTACGTTTTTGAGGAACGCGCATGAGGCCATTCAGCCTGGCTGCAAAGCTGGGATTAAAGGTGGGATTGATGAGCGCAGCGTTGCTGCTTCTGTTCGCCACCTTCGGGTATCTGATGGTAGGCCAGGCGCTAGAGCGTAATGCTCGCAGTGACCTGGAAGTGAAGATGGCGGGCATGGCTCACAACCTGTCCATGATTTCCGACATCTCAGGCGTCAACGCAGACGCACATCAGCTTGTGGATCTGGTGATGGGCCACAACAACCTGTACGTCAGCATTTTCGAGTCGGCGCAGAGTGAAACGCCCCTGCTCTCGATTGGCTCGAAGCAGGTCAACGTGGAGGTGCACAAGTTTCAACCATCCGCACAGCCGAAGGAACATGAGTGGCGCGACACCCAGGACCGCCCCTTGCTGACAGCTTCTCGCACCATGAATTTGGGCGACGGAACCGAAGTCAGCGTGTACATGACTATGGACCAGTCGTCCAATGAAGCGCTGCTTGATGCATTGCTCACCTGGGCCCTGATGATTTCCCCGCTCATCATCGCGCTGATCCTCGCAATCGGCTGGTGGACCGTACGCAGAGGTCTGCTGCCTCTGACCAAGTTCCTGAAAGTCGCCTCGAAGATCTCCACCGAGAGTCTTGACCATCGTCTGCCGACTAATGGGATGCCAGCAGAACTCAAAGAGCTCGCCGACGGTATCAATATCATGCTGGCTCGCCTGGATGACGGGGTTCAGCAGCTCTCGCAGTTTTCTGACGATCTTGCTCACGAACTGCGAGCGCCGCTATCCAACCTGATGGGTAAAGCCCAAGTTGCACTGACCAGAGAGCGATCGCTTCCCGAGTACAGGGAAGTGCTGGAGTCGTGCACAGAAGAGCTGGACCGCATGAGCCGCATGGTTTCCGACATGCTGTTCCTCGCTCAGGTCAGTCATCCGGCATCCATGGTGGAGTTCGAACCTGTGTCCCTGGTCGATGAAGTTCAGCGGGTGTGTGATCTCTTCAGCATTTCGGCAGAGGATGGCGAGATCCAGCTGCAGATCTCTGGCAGTGATGACGTGGTGCGCGGTAACCGCCTGATGATTCAACGAGCCGTCTCGAACCTGGTGTCAAATGCGATTCGCTACTGCCCTCGCGGTCGCACGGTCTACGTGAAAGTGCAACGCGGTGGTAGCGGCACGACCTTGAGCGTCGGCAACCCGGGCCGCGGGATCGCCAAGGAACACCATGCGCATTTGTTTGAACGGTTCTACCGCGTAGATAAGAGCCGAGCACGAAGCGAAGGGGGGACCGGTCTTGGCCTTGCCATCGTGCAGTCGATCATGAGCCTGCATCAAGGCTCGGCGAGCGTGGAAGTGACCGAGGAAAATTTCACCTGGTTCCACCTTCACTTTCCCGAAGCCCAGCTAAAGCAGTCGGCAAAGACCGCTGCTTGATGCGCGCCCACTTGAAAAGGCCCGTCAATCGACGGGCCTTTTGTCTATGCAATGCCTCAGTGCCTAAGCACCACAGGGTCCATAGGTGACCGCAGAATTACCGACTTTATGATCTTTTGCTCTTCTGGGTTGGCGTTTCTCCACAGGTGGGAGAAGTATTGGGCATTCACTTTTTCCTGAGCGCTCACACTGCCGGCGGCCTCAATGAACTGCATGGTCGAGTACACACAGATCAGTGCCAGGATGAAGAATGCTGTCGCCACCACCATGACATAACGTTTGGCCAGCACCGGTGCCCGCTTTAGCTCCAGGATCGAGGCATCCGCTAATTTTGTCGCGGCAGTAAGCTCCGAAATCAGCGGTTGGATGGCGGTCTCGACTCCACGAGCGGCAGCGGAATATGCCTCTGCCGCAGCGCGTATGGCGACCTCTTCGGCATTGGACCAGGCTTTCTCAGCCTTTCGTACCTCCTCCTGAATCTGCCGACTGACAAGGTCAACCTCCTCCACCAGCTCGTTCGACTTTTCCAGAACAGCGTTGCAGGCCCTGGTCTGGGAGGCCAGCTCATCGAGCTGAACAGTGAGTTTTTCAGTGCTTCGGCGGAAGTCACCGATGGCAACTGACCAAGGCTCTATGTCATTCATGGCTATCTCCTAGAGCGGCCGGTGACGGCGCACGGTTTTATTTTGTTAGATATCAAAAATGTAATTTACGGAACAGTTTGAAGTCAGCCTCGACACAAGCGAGATAGACATGATCCTTCCAGATTTGCAGAATTGGCGCACCCCACCAGTCGCCTAAATAACGGAATTGTAATTATTGACTCACCTTGTCGTTAGCTTTGCGTTCCTAAACTACAAACCAACAAAGGCTGCCAGTCAGGCAGACCTAGTAAGAACCGAGGCACATAATGAAATTTGTCAAATCGATCGCTATTGGTAGCTTGCTGCTTGGTCTGATGGGAACCGCTTACGCTGAGGGTGGTTTCGAACGAGCGAAACAGTTCAATGAGAATTTCCGGAACGAACAGGCCCGCCTATGGAGTGATGACTCTACGGAGCAAAACAAACAACAAGTCGCTCAAGAGCAAAAGAAAGAAAACACGGATAGCAAGGAACAAGCCGATAACTAAACGGCGGTTAAATAGGACTTCCAATGACAAAAGCAACCGACAAAAAAGCCAGGGTAAAACCTGGCTTTTTTGTGTGTGGAACTTAGCCTTCGTTTGTCCGAGGCGTTTCCGCATTGCTTTCTCCGACCATACCTTCGGCACCTTGCTTGGCGTCTTTCCAACGGCAAAGCAATAGCTGGCTAGCGTTCGCTACAGTGATCTCGACACATCCCAGGTTGGCAGGCAGCTCAGCATTGCTGTCGAGTAAGCGCCGGGACAGGTAGAAAGAGCTGTCACGAGGCCACTTTGCTGGGTACTATACGTTTTCGGACTTCCCGCTGCTGTAGAACTCCGAAGAATTCAAGCCGCGACCAGGGTAGATCAGAGGGGCCGATTGAGCACATTCAACCAGGCCTGAACGACATCTCGCTGGTTTTGAGGCCTCTGCATCAACACCCCGGCATAGATGATGTCGACGCCGATGAGTGGCAGTATCAACGCTCGCGGCGGCGCCCTGGTGATCCTTCGGCCAACCTCATTGATCCGACCGGACAGGAGCAACGCCGAGACAGGTACAGAACCAGCGGCAGCCTGTCGGTCAGCCCTAGTTTTCCTGCGAGCGCTCCGGCTCCGAGCAGGGCACCACAGATCAGCGCGAAAACCAGCTCGGTGTTCATACCAAAGATGCCGTCATGCTCATGGCTCAGCCCTTCATGCTCTGCTTGGTCATCTGGGCGTTCAAGCGAACTTTTTCATAACTCGCCCCTTCTGGGGGCAAGACTATAAACTGCCCTGTGCAGTTGGAAGACATTACTGTTGTGTAGCTGAGGTTTATTTCACAGCTAACCCAGGGGCAGTCATTAAGGCATCTAGCCTAAATGACGTTCATCGAGCTCAATAAAAAATGCCAGGCACTGCCTGGCATTTATGAATTCTCTAAGTATTCTACTCACAGCAATTACTACTTGTTGTTGATGCATTGCGAGTACATGGAGTAGCGAACCGTCTTAAGCGTACCCTGAGAGTCCTCGAAGGTCATCAATCGCGGGTAAACTTGGCAGGTACGCGGGTCTTGGGACTGACGCACGAATTTCGCAACATCGATCTTCATGCCGTAATTGTAGTCCTGGATCTCCGGCATCGGTTTGCCATTTCTCTCGGCATAGTTCGCTACAGCAGTCTGATGCTCCTTGATGTATTGCAGCTGCTTGCTTTCAGAGTAAGTATAAGCCTGCGAAGCCATCGAGAACATAACAAGTGCAGCAGCAACAATTAGCTTTTTCATAGGAACCTCTCAAATTCAAATCATCTCGGGCGTAACTTTAGCAACGCAGAGGCATCACCGGCATGACGAGAAACTTACAATTTTGAAAGGTAAGTGCATCTATTTCATATAATCGAGTAGGAGGCGGGCTCACACCCGCCGTCCTCTCACACCACCGTGCGTACGGTTCCGTACACGGCGGTTCAAGCTATGCGGCTAAGCCGGTTGATCGTATCCAGTATCGAGACTAACCCGAGTCGATCCCATAGCTTCTTCGGCAGCGCCTGATTCAGATGTGGCGCCCCCGAGTTCCACCACGGGCCTCGGCCGTTATAGGCCGATTTACAAGCACGCTCTTCGCCTAAGCCCAGACGCATCAGGTTGCGCGCCCTCGTAGAGGGCTGCTTCCATTGGCGCCAGATGGCACAACGGAGTTTGTGCCTGATCCAGCCATCCAGCTCCTCAAGTGGCCGTTTGCTCTGGCTGAGCCGGAAGTAGCCTGCCCAGCCTCGCAGAACAGGGTTTATCCACTCGATGACGTTAGCCATCTTGCGACCCCGAGCAGCACGCAGCCATTCTCTCAGCCGACTACGTATGCGACCTAGACTCATCGTCGCCACACGCAGCCTCGGCTGCAGGTGCCGGCTCATTCCATAGCCCAAGTAGTCACACTTCCAGGCCCTTGCGACGCGGCTCTTCTCTCGATTCACCGTCAGCTTCAGGCGCTGGCTCAAGAAGCGCTCGACACTGACCATCACTCGTTCGCCAGCACGATGGCTGCGGACATAGATGTTCGCATCATCGGCATAGCGTACGAAGCGATGGCCACGTCGCTCCAGCTCACGATCGAGTTCGTCAAGCAGGATATTCGACAGCAACGGCGACAGCGGACCGCCTTGCGGCGTCCCCTCCTGCCGTTGGTTGACGACTCCGTCCGACAGGATCACAGCCTCAAGGTAGCGGCGGATTAGCCTGAGCACTCGCTTGTCTTCGATACGGCGCTGCAAACAGGCCATCAGGATGTCGTGGTTAACCCGATCAAAGAACTTTTCAAGGTCAAGCTCCACGCACCAGCGATGTCCCGCCGCCACATGGGAGCGGGCCATTTCAACGGCTTGGTGAGCGCTTTTGCCCGGACGAAAGCCGTAGCTGTAGTCCGAAAACAGCGGGTCGAAGAGTGGCGTGAGCTGTTGCTGCAAGGCTTGCTGGATCAGGCGATCCACGACGCTGGGGATACCCAGTTGCCGGGTGCCGCCCTGCGGCTTGGGAATTTCAACCGCCCGCACTGCCTGGGGATGGTATTCACCGGCCAGCAACCTGACCTTGAGGGTTGGCCAATACTGTTTCACGTAGCCCGCCAAGTCAGCTACCGTCATGCCATCGGCACCCGGTGCTCCCTTGTTGCTGACCACGCGTCGATACGCACGTCTGAGGTTGGCCGGTGCAAGCACCCGCTCCATCAGCGTGTCCGGCTCCGCGTTCGTCCACGTTACTGACGCCGTCGATACCTTTGCACTGTCATGCATCACCCTCGGCTTCTGGCCGGGGTTCGGGATGACAGTTTCCGTTGTAGAAAATTTCTGCATTACGGTTACCAACGAGACTGTAACGCCTTCTGGCGGCATAACCTGTTCGGCCCTTGGTGACGCGGTTAACCGCCACTTACTACGGCCTCGGCTGACTTCTGCACGTTCATCCCGTCGTCTCTCGACGCTCGGTAGCACAGTGGCAAACGCACAGATCTCCCAGGGTAATTCGCGCGACCTTCCTGCTTATGCCTGTCGGATCTACGGCGTAGCGTTCCGTGCAAGTATCGGGCTTTGAAGATGTTTGCCTTCTCACCCCACTGCGCCGCCTCTATCCGCTTCCTGTTCGTCAGGCCAGCATTTTGCCTCGGGCTTCCTTCAGATTCGCAGTCACCCGCGACACCCTTGCCTCTGGCTAACACTTCCCCTTGCCGGGTGCGTAGAGGACTTTCACCTCCAAGTCACCTGCTTGGCCACCACAGCCAAACGGGTTGCGCTAACGCGCAACGCGCCATGCCTGGCGCACAAACAAAAAACCCACAACGCGTGTTGTGGGTTTTTGTATCTGGGGGGATCAGCTTACGGCTTCTGCCTCGTCGCCGTCTTCATCCTTGCGATGTGCCCAATGATACAGGGCCGGCAGGACCAGCAAAGTCAGCGCGGTGGAGGAAAGGATCCCACCAATTACCACTGTAGCCAGAGGCCGTTGGACCTCCGCACCGGTACCGGTGGCCAAGGCCATTGGGATGAAGCCCAGGGACGCCACCAAGGCTGTCATCAACACTGGTCGCAGTCGGGTGAGTGCGCCTTCATCGACTGCCTGCCTGAGCGTTCGTCCCTCTTCTCGCAATCCGCGAATGAAGGCAATCATCACCAGGCCGTTCAGTACCGCGACGCCGGAGAGTGCGATGAAGCCTACCCCTGCCGAGATCGAGAGCGGGATATCACGCAGCCAAAGGGCCACGACCCCGCCAGTGAGAGCGAATGGAATACCGGTGAAGACCAGCATGCCGTCCTTCAGGTTGTTGAACATCAAGAACAGCAAGGTCATTACCAGCAGTAAGGCTACCGGAACCACAATCTGCAGGCGCTTGGCTGCCGACTGCAGCTGCTCGAACTGGCCGCCCCAACTGGTCCAGTAGCCTGCTGGAATTTCCACCTTCGTTGACAAGGTAGATGCCGCCTCATCAACGAACGACCCAAGGTCACGGCCCCGGACGTTGGCGCTTACAATAACCAAGCGCTTACCGTTCTCGCGGCTGATCTGGTTCGGGCCCAACTGCAAGTCCAGCTTAGCGACCTGCGAAAGTGGAATGAAACCGATCTGATTAGCGCCCTGAGCCGCATTGGCAGGCACAGGAATCAGCAAACTAGACATACCCGCGACGTCGGTGCGTACAGCCTCAGGCAGGCGCACCACCATGTCGAATCGGCGATCACCCTCGTACAACGTTCCCGCTGTACGACCACCCACAGCAATCGCGATCGAATTCTGCACGTCCGCAATGTTCAGGCCGTAGCGTGCTGCTTTTTCCCGGTCGATGTTAATGGTCAGCACTGGCAGACCTGTGGTCTGCTCAACCTTGACCTCCGAGGAGCCTGGTACCGCTTTGAGCGCTGCGGCGATCTTATTGGCCGTGCTGTTGAGCACATCCATGTCGTCACCATAAACCTTCACCGCAACATCGCTGCGCACCCCGGAGATCAGTTCGTTGAAACGAAGCTGGATAGGCTGGGAGAGTTCATAGTTACTGCCCGGGACACTGGCTGCCGCCTTTTGAACCTCGGCAATGAGCTCCTCCCGCGACTTGTCGGGATCGGCCCATTGGTCCTTTGGTTTGAGCATGACGTAAGCATCGGAGATATTCGGTGGCATTGGGTCAGAGGCGATTTCAGCCGTACCGGTTCGGCCGAACATACGCTCAACTTCCGGTACCTGCTCGATGACTGCTTTTTCCAAACGCTCCTGCATGTCCACCGACTGGCTGAGGCTAGTACCAGGTACGCGCAAGGCTTGAAGAGCGAAGTCCCCCTCACTGAGACTTGGGATGAACTCGCTCCCCATGCGACTGGCAAGTACACCGCTGAGAACGACCAGTGCTAGTGCGGCGGAGAAAGCGATATTCCGATGCCCAAGCACCCACTGCAGCACAGGCTCATAACGCAGCCGCGCAGTGCGCATAACAACGCCCTCTTCCTCCTTGACCTTGCCAGTGACGAACATGGCGATCGCTGCCGGCACGAAGGTAACGGAGAGGATCATTGCACCCAATAGCGCCATCACAACGGTGAATGCCATGGGGTGGAACATTTTGCCCTCCACGCCGGTGAGGGCGAAGATGGGCAGGTACACCACCATAATGATCAGTTGCCCGAAGATCAGTGGCCGACGCGCTTCGCGGGCAGCAGCAAAGACCTCATGGAAGCGTTCGGTTTTGGTGAGCATACGGCCATGTTTGTGCTGCGCATGTGCTAATCGACGGATCGCGTTCTCCACGATGACCACGGCCCCGTCGACGATGATGCCGAAGTCGAGTGCGCCCAAACTCATTAGGTTGGCACTGACCTTGTTATTGAACATCCCTGTGAAGGTGAACAGCATGGACAGCGGGATCACCATCGCGGTGATCAACGCTGCACGGATGTTGCCGAGGAACAGGAACAGAATGGCGATAACCAGGATCGCACCTTCAACCAAGTTCTTCTTCACCGTCGCAATGGCTTTTTCAACCAAGTTGGTACGATCGTAAACGGTGACCGCAACCACGCCCTTTGGCAGAGTACGGTTGATGTCCGCAAGCTTCGCTGCGACAGCTTGGGACACAGTGCGGCTGTTCTCACCGATCAGCATGAATACTGTACCGAGCACGACCTCGCGGCCATTCTCAGTGGCAGCACCAGTACGAAGCTCCTTACCGATGCTGACGTCGGCGACGTTGCTGATGCGAATCGGTGCACCATCCACACTGGTGATTACGATGTTGGCGATGTCTTCGATGTTGCCGACTTGGCCCGGTGCACGAATGAGCAACTGCTCACCATTACGCTCGATGTAACCGGCGCCTACGTTGGCGTTGTTGCTTTCCAACGCGGCTACCAGATCATTCAGGGTCAACTTGTAGGTAGCCAGGCGCTTCGGATCCGGCGCAACCAGGAACTGCTTGGCAAAGCCACCGATGGTATTGATCTCTGCCACGCCAGGTACGTTGCGCAGCTGAGGCTTGATGATCCAGTCCTGGATTACCCGCAGGTCGGTGGGCGTGTAGGGCGTACCGTCTTCTTTGACCGCGCCCTCTTCGGCTTCAACGGTCCACAGGAAAATTTCGCCGAGGCCGGTTGAGACCGGGCCCATGACGGCATCTACGCCCTCTGGCAGCTGTTCCTTTGCAACCTGTAGCCGCTCATTGATCAGCTGGCGGGCAAAGAAGATGTCGGTGCCGTCCTTGAAAATCACGGTCACCTGAGACAGGCCCGAGCGAGACAGCGAACGGGTCTGCTGAAGACCTGGAAGACCAGCCATGGCCGTTTCAACTGGAAACGTGATCCGTTGCTCGGTTTCCAATGGGGAATAGCCAGGCGCTGCAGTGTTGATCTGCACCTGGACGTTGGTAATGTCAGGAACGGCATCGATCGGCAGCTTTTGGTAGCTGTAGATGCCGATACCGGCCATGATCAGGACAGCGATCATTACAACGATCCGCTGTTCAATGGCAAATCTGATGATACGTTCAAACATAAGAAATCATCCTGTCAGTTCGCATCAGTGACTGTGCTCGGCAGAGGCTTTGCCGAGCTCAGACTTGAGTGTGAAGCTGCCATTGGTAGCCACTTGAGCGCCCGCTTCGATGCCGTCCGTGATTTCCACGTACCCACTGTCACGGCGGCCCAGCTTTACTGGGCGGGTGTCGAAGCCCTCGGCGGTGCGTACGAAGACCGATGGTTTGTCCTCAACGGTCTGCACGGCGTGTTCCGGGACAGCCACCGCCACGCGATCAGTCTGGGACGTGACTGCGATGTTCACGAAAAGACCAGGACGCCAGGCCCCGTTGGGATTGGTCAACGTAACGCGGACGGTCGCTGCTCGGTTTTGCTCGCCCAACAGGCTGCCGACATAACCCACCTTGCCCTCGACCTCCACGTTCATGTCAGGTGAGGAAACCTTCACGGCGCGGCCGGTAGTGACCTTGGCCAAATCGGTAGGCGGTACAGCGAAAGTGGCCCAAACTTGGTTAAGGTCGGACAGAATAAAGGCGTTAGTCGCCTCGCTGACGACTTCCCCGACGGTCAAGTGTTTCTCCACCACTACGGCGTCAAAGGGAGCCCTGAGTTCGTAACGGTTACCGCCTACCGAATTGACCGAGGCACCGATCGCGCTGACTTTTTGCTTGGCGTTGGCCAGAGAGATTTCGGCTTCCTGCAGCGCCTGGCGAGCCTGGAGGTAGTCCTGCTCCGCAGAAATCTTGTCCTGCCAGAGCTGCTTCTCTCGGCTAAAAGTCACGCGCGCAAGTTCGACACGACGCTGAGCGGCTTGTTGCTCGCTGCGCAGGTCAGAGATCTGCTGGCTGGCAATCACCGCAAGGACTTGACCCTTCTTGACGGACTCACCCAAATTCGCCTGGACTGTTTCGACAACGCCTGGAACGCGAGGAACAACGTGCGCAGTGCGGTCCTCGTCAAAACGAATCTCACCCGGGAAGCTCACGACGGTTCCCAAATCACGAGGCGCTGCCGATTCCAGAGTCACGCCAGCTGCTTTGATCTGTTCAGCACTAAGGGTTAGCTTACCTTCTTCCTCACCGCCTTCTTCACTGTGGCCCTCCTCGCCATGACCTTCTTCACCGTGCCCATCTTCACTATGCTCCGCTTCACTGTTCTCTTTGTTAGCTGATCCGGCCTTCTTGTCATGGCCGTGACCATCGTCAGCACCATGTTCTGCGTTAGTCGCCGCTTGTTGATCGGAACTGCTGTTCCAGGCGAGGCTGCCAAATCCAAGGATTGCCACAGCGGCTACCGCGAGGGCGATCTTGCGTTTGTTTTCCATTGCTACTCCTGCTGATCGTAGGCACCGGCAGGTTTAAACGCCGAGTGCCGAGAAAAATGTATGCCCCGTTCAGCGTGCGCCGGCGGTCGAGCCTACTTCGCCATAAACCCTTTCTACTTGCGCACGCGCATTGGTCGCCGCTGCCAGCGAGTCGAGATACTGGCCACGAGCAAGGATCAAGGTGCGCTGGGCGTCCAGTACTTCGATAAAGCCGAATTTCCCCATCTCGAATCCGCGGGTTGCGGTATCCACGGCCTGCTGGGCTGAGGGCAGAATGGTCTTGTCGTAGGACTCAACTTCTTGCATGGCGGTGGACCACTGGTTCAGCGCGGTTTGGGTTTGGGCGCGCAGTCTCAACTCGACAGCGTTACGCAGGTCGCGGGCCTGATCGGCACGTCGAGAAGCGGAAAGAATGTTGCCTTGGTTACGATCAAACAGCGGCAAAGGCATGGACAGACCAACGACATTGACTCGCTCGCGCACCGAGCGGTCGTACTGGCTACCCACGCTTACCGTGAGGTTTGGAATACGCTGAGCTTTTTCTGCGCCAAGCGAGGCATCGCTCTTATCAATCTCCACCACTGCCTGCCGCATTTCCGGAGTCTGATCGAGCTTTGCCAGCAACTCTTCAGTGCGCGGCGGCAAGCCAGGAGACAAGGTTGGTGATTCAAGGCGATCGAATATGGTCACAGAACTCCCCGTGACTTGGGCGAGTTGCTGGTAAGCATTCGCTTTTTCCGTTTCGGCGCGACGGACCTGCAACCGGGCTTCAGCCAGTTGAACCTGGGCGCGGGTAGCCTCCACAGGTGAAGATTTACCTGCGCGAACTCGACCATCGACAATGCGAAGGCCGCGCTCAGTAAGTTCAAGGGATTGTTTAGCGAGGTCGAGTCCGGTTTGGGCTCGTAATGCAGCGTAAAACGCCTGCACGACGTCTGCACGCAGACCATTCACGCGTCGGTCCAGTTCCAGTTGTGCAACACTCTGGCCGTATGTGGCGACATCTACGCGGGCTCCCCGCTTACCACCGAGCTCCAAGGTCTGACTTAGCGTAACGGTCGTTGTGCTGGTGTTACGCCGTGTGTCCTCCATCTCATACGAGATTTCGGGGTTTGGAATCAGCCCGGCTTGCTTGCGCGCACCGTCCGCGATGCCGATTTCCTGACGTGCCGCCGCGAGGTCTGGGTTGGCATCCATTGCCGTCGACAGCGCTTGGGGCAAGCTGATGCTTTGGGCAAATGCGGTGGGTGCCAGCAACCCGGAAATCACCGCACAGAGAGCGGCAATTTTCCACGGTGAGACGTAGGTCTTGGATAAGACATTGCGGTTATACCGGAGCACTTTCTTGGTCCTCGTGCACAAACTTCGTTAGCTTGGCCAGAACGCCGAAATAGCTGCCAAGCCCCACTGGATTAGGTGATGGCACTCTAAAGAGCGGTAGCTATCAGAGGGGTGGCTAGAAAATTACAATTTCGTAAGAAAAGCTTGTAATGCCCGAAAACGCTGATGACACAGTCGAACCACCGAATTTCATTGCGAACGCGAGAGATGGCTAGCATGCGGCGTCAATGACCAAAATAACGACCAGATGACGAAATTGTAATTTTCCTATCACCATCCCGTTATCTTCCGCCTGCAAATATGAGCTCGGCGCTACGCGAGGCGCGCCGCCGGCTCAGAACTTATAACGACACCCGCGCCGGAAAACATAATAAAAACTGCCGTAAATCAAAGGAGCATCGGATGAAAATCAAAGTACCACTGTATTTGGCGGCAGTTTCGGCGCTGTCTGGAAGCTATGCAGTTACTGCTCAAGCTGAAGATAAGCCCGAAGGTTTCATCGAAGGTAGCAGCCTTACAGTGCTCAACCGCAACTTCTATTTCAATCGTGATAACCGCGACAGCTCAGCTCCCACTTACAACAGCGGCAAGGGCAACACCAATGGCTACTCCGAGGCCTGGGCGCACGGGATCATCACCAAATTCAACTCTGGTTTTACCCAAGGGACGGTCGGCGTTGGTGTTGATGCCTTTGCCATGATAGGGCTTAAGCTCGATACTGGTGACGGGCGCAACGGCGGTCGTAGTTCATTCGACGTCATGCCTGTTGATAACAAAGGCGAAGCTCGCGACGAATACACCAAGGTTGGCGGGGCGGCTAAAGTTCGCTTGTTTGATACGGTCGTGAAAGTGGGTGATGTTTTCCCGTCGACGCCAGTTGTTGCATCAGGCGACTCGCGCCTGTTGCCTGAAAGCTTCCGCGGTGTGACCGTTGAGAACACCAGCATCCAGGGCCTCACCCTGCAGGGTGGCCGACTGCATGCGATGAGCCAGCCGGTCTCCAGCAATCTGAATGATAACTTCGCAACTTTCTACGGTGGCCCGGTTAACTCGCCTTGGGTAGGCTACGGTGGCGGTGATTACGCGATCAACGATAACTGGACCGTGAGCGTATACGCCAGTCAGTTGAAAGAAGTCTGGAACCAGTACTACGCTGGCACCAGCTTCGCCTATCCACTGAATGACGACCTTGCGCTGATTGGCGGCTTCAACTATTACAAAGCTGTGGATGAAGGGAAGCAGCGCCTAGGCGAGTTTGACAACGATATCTGGAGTGCCAAGGTCGGGGTCCGTTACGGCGCTCACACCCTGGCCCTGTCGCACCAACGCAACAACGGCGACGATGATTTCGACTACCTGCGTCAGTCAGACTCGATTTTCGTCGACAACTCTATCCAGTACAGCGACTTCAACTCGCCGAAAGAGCGTTCCTGGATGCTGCGCTACGACCTGAACTTCACCAGCTACGGCATTCCTGGTCTGACGTTCATGACCCGCTACGCTAGAGGCTCGGGCGCAGACTACTCGAACGCCAACCAGTTCTACATGCGCACCGACGCCAACGGTGATCCGCTCACCAATCAGAAACGTTGGGAGCGTGACGTAGAGGTTAAATATGTCGTGCAAACTGGTCCAGCAAAAGACCTGTCCTTCCGGTTGCGCCAGGCCACCACGCGTGCCACTGCATTCGAATCGGATCTGGATGAAACTCGTGTGATCATTGAGTACCCGCTTTCGATCCTGTGATTCTCTAAGGGGATCAGTTTATTCGTAAACTGGTCTCTTCAGAAAAATGTGCATTACGAATTCACCTTGAGTGGCTTAAGTGCTCCTTTGGTAAAAGGTGGATATTTGGCGCCCTTTGGGCGCCTTTTTTTTACCTAAAATTCAATCAACCGTTCGAGTGTACGCATTGCATGCCGGTGAAACTCATGGCTGCACCAATGACCAGTTTCCTCGACATGAGTAACTTCGCCGTCATCTGAACGGAACAAAGTCAACACAAAGAAGAAAACAACCACATACTTCATAAGGTCAAATTACCTATTGGAGAGAGGGCCCGCACCTGTCAAACCCAAACCGCGAAAAGATATACCTCCAGACTATCAATCATATTACCTGGAAATTACAAATCCGTCATTTAGGCCCCGCCCAGCTCATTTTGATTTACCATTCCTTTCAATAATGCCGGCGCGCGTGCGCGGTTAATTGCTCAGTGATATCGAGACAAAATCCCATGCGAATTCTGGTAATTGAGGACGAAGTAAAAACTGCGGAATATGTGCGTCAAGGCCTTACAGAATGCGGTTATGTCGTCGATTGCGCGCATACCGGGTCAGATGGGCTATTCCTAGCCAAGCAACACGAATACGAGTTGATTATTCTTGATATCAATCTGCCAGAAATGGATGGGTGGCAGGTACTTGAGCTTTTGAGGCGTAAAAATTGCCCCTCCCGCATCATGATGCTCACGGCGAGAAGTCGTTTGGCAGATAAGGTCCGGGGTTTGGAGAACGGTGCAGATGACTACCTGATCAAACCATTTGAGTTCCCAGAACTGCTAGCCCGGGTTCGCGCCTTAATGCGCAGGTCTGAACACCCTGCATCTGTGGAGATCATTCGTGTCGCTGACCTGGAGCTAGACCAGAGCCGTCACAGGGCCTTCAGGGACGGCCAGCGTATTGATCTGACGACGAAAGAGTTTGCACTTCTGCACTACCTAATGCGCAATACCGGCGTGGTGCTCAGCCGCACACAGATCATCTCACAGGTCTGGGATATGAACTTCGACTGCGATACAAACGTTGTAGAAGTGTCGATTCGAAGACTTAGAGCCAAGATCGATGACCCTTTCGAGACGAAGCTGATCCATACGCTTCGCGGTGTGGGCTATGTGCTTGAGAAGCGTTGATCGCCCGCTACTTAGTCATGAAAACAGAGCCAGGGATCATGCATGTAAGTCGAGCCATACTGTTTTTGACCCTTAGCGCGCGTTTCCTCACTAAACGTATGAGGTGTGCTGGACATAAGGTATAGCATAGATTATCAACAGGTAACGGAAGGCCAAGCGTATGCCAGAGCTGACGCACGCTCAGCGGACATTGTTTTTAACAGCGCCATGGCTTACCTCTGATACTGTGCGCCGGCGATGAGGTTAACCTCCCGACTACAGCACCAAGCAGGCTCAGTCGCCGCTCAACGATGATGGCGCCCGCCGGCTTTTCTGGTTCGTTGCAGGGCTACTCACGGTCATTGCCTTCGTCATGGCCACCCTCTCTGTGCATCTTCTCGCCTCGCTCAAGGAACTTGGCCTTCCAACGGTCACGGTGTTGGCGGTGGGGATGGTCCTTGGGCCGGCCCAGGTGGTGGCAAGAGTATTGGAGTTCTCGCTTGCTCGGCATCTTCACCCAACCTGGTCGGCCGTGCCGGCGTGTTGGTGAGCTTCATCGGCATCTGCTTATTCATTCCTGGCGTGCCTTGGCTGGCATTCCCTGCAGCAGCGCTGTAGGGCGCCGGCATCGGGATTCTCACTATTGCCAGAGTCATCTTGCCTCTGGTGCTGTTTGGCAAGGGTATCGCGCACGCATGGGAGCATTAGCTCGCCCAATGGTCTTGGCGCAGGGCACGGGGCCGTTTGCTACGGCCTTTGTGCTGAGTACTCAAGGCGCACCTGTGCTCTTGCTCATGGCGGCGATGGTCGCTGTCGCGCTAGATAGCAGTTTCAAACTGCCCCTCAACCCAGTGCAACGTAGGTGAAGCTGGTGATTCTGCCCTCAAATCGGGGTACCCGCTAGATTTCCCCCCTAGCTTTGCCTTTGACTCTGCCTGGGGGTATACCGCCAGGGGATAATCGGCCTGCTTTGTCTTTGCGGATTGCCCTGCCAATTGACGGGGCCTACATAAGCCGTTTCCAATGCCCTCGACGTAGAACCATTCGCTCCGGCCGAAGCTGGCTGGTGGGCGTGAGCCAAGAGGCGTATCCTACAAATGCTTGCTCCGAGACTTGTTGGCCTACAGCCTCCCCTGGGAGACATCTGATAGCCCGCCGCCGAGGCGGGCTTTTTTGTCATCAGATCCGTAAGGCAGCGCCTTGGTGAATGGCTGCCCAAGCTAGGCTCCGCCAGAGCGCATGCTCAACATCAGCGGTCTACCCGTCTCCCTAGCCAGACGGTTAACGACGTATCCATATCCTTTGTCAGGCGCATGGAAAGCTGACTGGGCGACATACGCTTACGCAGCCATTGCTTCGCAGGATTGTGCGCAGGCCAAACAGGCCTGTGCGCAATGCTGACAGTGGTCTGCCTTATGCTTACTGCACTCCTCCCCGCAGGCGCGGCAAATCCTTGCGCACAACGCACAAAATTCCTTGGCGAGCATGCTTTCTCGTGCCATCAAGGTAGCCGCCAGCCTGCACATATCTGCGCAATCCCTGCCCAGCTTGATGCAGTCAGCCATCATTTTTACATCCTGTTCTTGCAGGCAGGCTGACGAGCAGCCTTCACAGGCCAGCGCACAGCGCAGGCATTCCGAGATGCATTCATCAAAGCTACTGTTCATGATCATATCTCCGGTATCGGGTCGATGTGATGCCAGTGCACCGTCTCATGACGGTATGTAGCGTTCGACCTGACGGGGTCCTGAAGATTGATTACATTTCTGTAAGCTTGTCCGAATCATCTCGGTATGAAGGCGTGCCCGGTCATTCCAGGCTTTTTAATCACTACTTCTGGATGCTCACGATTTTCGCGACGCTTCCCTCCATACGGAACCCAAATTTCACCTTGTCGCCTACATTCAAGCCCTTCAGCTGCGAAGGCTCAGCTTGGAAGCCCATGGTCATCGCCGGCCATTTGAGCTCCGCTACCGGGCCGTGCGCCAAGGTGATTTTCCCGCTTTGAGGATCCAGCGCCTTTATTGTCCCTTCAGCATGCGCAGTGGGTGCCGCCTGGCTGCCTTGGTCACCCTCGGCGGAGGCTGGCATTTTCTTCATGTCCATACCATCCATGTCCTGGGCATGCGCACTGGCGGCGAAAGCTGTGACCAGGCCTGCGATAACAATTAGCTTTTTCATTGGATTTCTCCTGAGAGGTTGGGGGTAGTTACAGCAAGTTCGCGGCGACGGATCAGCCAGTACGCCGCAGGGATTACAAAAAGGGAAAGTAAGGGGGCGGTGAGCATGCCGCCCACCATGGGCACCGCGATGCGGCTCATGACCTCGCTGCCGGTACCGCTGCTCCAGAGGATGGGCAGCAAGCCTGCAACGATGACGGCCACAGTCATTGCCTTGGGCCTGATGCGTTGCACCGCGCCCTCACGGATCGCATCGAGCAGCGCTGCTCGTTTAGTTTCGCCGTTGGCCTGACGCTCAGCCCAAGCGTTATTCAGGTAGATGAGCATGATCACTCCGAACTCCGCCGCTACGCCGGCCAGGGCAATGAAGCCAACGCCTGTGGCCACTGAGAGGTTGTAGCCCAGCAGGTAGAGCAGCCAGACGCCCCCGGTCAGGGCAAAAGGTAAGGTGCCCATGATGAGCAGTGCTTCACCGAGGCGCCCAAAGGTCAGGTAGAGCAGCACGAAGATGATGGCCAGCGTCGCTGGCACCACCCAGGCCAGACGGGCGTTCGCCCGCTCCAGGTATTCGAACTGGCCGGAGTAGCTCAAGCTCATACCTGGACCGAGCTTTACCTCGCTGTCGATCGCCTGGCGTAGGTCTGCAACAACAGACGAAAGGTCCCGGCCGCGCACATCGATGTACACCCAGCCCGAGGGGCGAGCATTCTCGCTCTTCAGCATTGGCGGACCATCGGTGATACGTATGCGCGCCACGCTGCCGAGCGTCAGCTGGCCGCCCTGCGAGGTGTAGATCGGCAGCTGACGCAACGCCTCCACAGAATCACGCCATTCGCGTGGATAGCGCACGCTGATGGGATAGCGGGCCAAGCCTTCAACCGTTTCCCCGATGGTTTCGCCACCAATGGCGCCGGCCACGATGGCCTGTACGTCGGTGATGTTCAGACCGTAACGGGCAGCGGCATGGCGGTCGATATCCAGATCAATGTAGCGGCCACCAGTCAAACGCTCTGCCAGCGCCGAAGTCACTCCAGGCACCTTTTTCGCTGCCCGCTCCACAGCGAGGGTAGCCCGGTCTATCTGGTCCAGGTCGCTGCCGGCAACCTTGACGCCGATTGGACTCTTGATGCCGGTGGCCAGCATGTCGATGCGGTTGCGGATGGGCGGGATCCAGATGTTGGTTAGTCCAGGCACACGCACAGTGCGGTCAAGCTCCTCGATGAGCTTTTCCGTGGTCATACCGGGACGCCACTCACTCTTGGGCTTGAGCCGTACCGTCGTCTCGAACATCTCCAGCGGTGCCGGGTCGGTAGCCGTCTCGGCGCGGCCGGCTTTACCAAAGACAGTGGCCACTTCGGGAACGGTTCGAATCAGCCGATCCGTTCGCTGCAAGAGCTCTGAAGCTTTCTGCGCCGAGAGTCCAGGCAAGGCTGAAGGCATGTAGAGCAGATCACCTTCATCGAGCGGAGGAAGGAACTCGCCCCCAAGATGCTTCAAGGGCCACAGACTGCTGAGCAGGATGAGCAATGCTCCAGCGAGGGTAACCAGAGGCCGGCGCAGGACAACCTCCAATGCCGGACGGTACAGCCGGATGAGGCCTCGGTTGAGCGGGTTGCGCTGTTCCGCAGGCAGTGGCCCTCTGATCCAGTACCCCATCAGCACCGGAATCAGGGTCACCGATAGCGCAGCCGCCGCTGCCATTGCGTAGGTCTTGGTAAACGCTAGGGGTGCAAAGAGTCGCCCTTCCTGGGCTTGCAGCGTGAACACCGGGATGAACGAAAGCGTGATGATCATGAGGCTGAAGAACAGTGCCGGCCCTACCTCGACGGCCGCCTCCGTCATTACCCTCCAATGCGCTTCGCCTCGCAACGGCTGATCAGGATGTCGGGCATGCCAAGCCTCAACGCGTTTGTGGGCGTTCTCGATCATGACCACGGCAGCGTCCACCATTGCACCGATGGCAATAGCGATTCCGCCAAGTGACATGATGTTGGCGTTGATGCCCTGATGACGCATGACGATCAGCGCTATCAGGATTCCCACGGGCAGCGAAACGATAGCCACCAATGACGAGCGCAGGTGCCAGAGAAAGGCTCCGCATACCAACGCCACTACCACGAATTCCTCGATCAGCTTGTGACTGAGGTTCTCCACGGCACGGTCGATCAACTGGCTGCGGTCGTAGACGGTGACAAGCTCCACCCCGGCTGGCAGGGCTTTCTTCAGGGTTTCGAGCTTAGCCTTGACGTGCGCGATGGCCTCACGAGCATTCTTCCCGCTGCGCAGGATCACCACACCTCCTACGGCTTCGCCGAGGCCGTCCAGTTCGCCTATGCCTCTGCGGGCTTCCGGACCTATCTGCACCGTAGCGACGTCGCCTAATGTCACCGGCACGCCCTTGGTAGCCAGTCGCAGGGGTATCGCTCTGAAATCATCCAGCGATCGCAGGTAGCCGGCCGCACGTACCATGAATTCCGCTTCGCCTTGCTCCAGTACACCGCCACCGGTCTCCTGGTTGGCCTTGCCTATAGCCTCCACCACCTCAGCCTGGGTGATACCGAGGCTGGCCATGCGCAGCGGATCGAGCACGACCTGATACTGCTTGACCATACCGCCGATGGTGGCCACTTCAGCGACATCCGGCAGCGTCTTGAGCTCATAGCGCAGGAACCAGTCCTGCAGGCTGCGCAGTTGCGACAGGTCATGGCCGCCGTTACGATCGACCAGCGCATATTGATAAATCCAGCCCACCCCGGTGGCGTCCGGGCCCAGTACCGGCTTGGCTGCGGCAGGTAATCGCGATTGCGCCTGGCTCAGGTACTCAAGAACCCGAGAGCGCGCCCAATACAGATCGGTGCCGTCCTCGAACAGCACATAGACGAAGCTGTCACCGAAGGCGGAGAAGCCGCGAACCGTTTTGGCCCCCGGAACCGAGAGCATGGTAGTGGTCAGCGGATAGGTCACCTGATTCTCAACGATCTGGGGAGCCTGGCCTGGGTAGGACGTGCGGATGATCACCTGCACGTCCGACAGGTCGGGCAAGGCGTCGATTGGTAGGCTACGCACCGAGACGAAGCCCCATGCCACCAGAAACAGCGTGGCGAGGAGCACCAGCACACGGTTGCCTACCGACCAGCGGATCAGTTTGGCAATCATGGTTGGCCCTCCAACACTTTGATCTGCTCAACGACCATGCCCTCGTCGCGTTCGCGTATGCCAAAGCGAATCTGCGCACCGATCTTGAGGCCATCAAGGAGAGACTGCTCAGCCACAGGGAAGGTCATGGTCATCCCTGGCATGCCCAGGGTGATGAAAGGACCGTGGGCAACGGTGAGCTGGGTGCCGTCTATCTGCACGACACGGCCATCCGCTTCATGCAGGGCTGGCCCCGCATTAGGCTGACTATCCTGCACCGTCGCCGCCTCGATGCCTTTCAAATTAGCGTCGGAGTCCAACAGGAATTGCCCGGACGCGACGATGCGCTGTCCTGCCTGAAGACCCTGCAACACCGCAACTTGGCCTTTGCTCTCCTGGCCCAACACGACTTCCACCGGCCGGAAGCGACCACCGTCTTCAGCCAGCATCACCAGGTCTCGCTTGCCGGTGCGGATGACCGCCTCGGCAGGCACCAAGAGGCTTTGCTTGGCAGACTCGCCGGGATGGAGAGCCACTTGAGCGGTCATCCCAGGACGAAGCCGCCCATCTCGGTTGGGCAACTCGATACGCAGGCGCAACGTGCGGCTCTGCAAATCGGCATCGGCCAATAGCGCAGTCAACTTGCCCGGTATGGGATCGCCTGGGAACGCTGGCAATTGCGCCTGCACAGGCTGGCCTTCGCGAAGGCCTTGAGCCTGGGCTTCCGGCACAGCCGCTTCCAGCCAGACGTTGGCCACTCCATTGATCCTTGCTAAGGTAGCGCCCGGCGTCAGCGTCATGCCGGGTCGCAGATCGAGAACCTGGATTACACCGGCAGTGGGTGCGGAGAGTGTGACCGAGAGCTGCACCTTCCCAGTGCTCGCGACCCGGTTGATCAAGTCGGCCGGCATGCCGGCGAGCACGAGCCGCTGTCGTGCCGCCGCCGTCAGCTGAGCGTCGCCAGAATGCCGCAACGCCAGGTATTCCTCCTGCAGACCCGCCCACTCCGGGGTCAGCACATCGGCTAGAGGAGCCCCTTTGGCAACGATGTCCCCCGTCGCTCGACCATAGACGCGTTCGACGTAACCGCCAGTCCGGGCCTGCAACACGCTGAAGTCGCGTTCGTCGAACGTCAGAACGCCGCTCACACTTAGGGTCCGTTCTAGCCGGCCAGCCGTCACCGTTGCCAATCGAATCCCAAGGTTTTGCTGGAGCCCAGCCGAGACCTGAACCGCAGGCTGCTCCTCGCCAACCGTGTCATCCGAATACTTGGGCACGAGCGGCATGTCCATGAACGGCGATTTTCCGGGCGCCGGGAAGTGCTGCTGGGGATACATCGGGTCGTACCAGTACAGCGCTTTTTTTTCCTGACCTAAGGGCTGCGATGGCGAATACGCACCTCTCCCACCTAGCCAGAAGCCAGCGCCTATCCCAATAGCTAGGGCAGTAGCCACGAGCAAACCAATCGACCTATTCCTCATGCCCGCACCTCTCCATAAACGAAATGCAGACGCGCTGCTGTTGCTGCCAACTGTCCTTGCAGGTCCATATCCTGTAGCAGTGCTTCCACACGCTGCCGGCGTGCCGACAGCACTTCACTCAACGGCGACTTACCGGCGCGGTAATCCGCCAGAGCGAGGCGTACCCGGTCCTCGGCCAGGGGCAAAAGTGTTTCGCGACTGCGCCGCACTGCCCGTTGCAAGCGGTGGTACTCGGCAAGGTCTGTTTCAAGCTGGGCTTGATGCTCGCGCAGGGCAGCGTCCTGCTCATCTTCCAATTGGCGAACTTGTGCGCGTCGTGCCGCAATCATCGGGTCTTGCCGTGAGCTGGTGAACAACGGCAACTGGAAGCTGACTTGCAGACTGACCATGTTGCTGAAGTCCGGGCCACGGCGCTGATAATCCACTCCCCAGGACCAATCCGATTTCTTTTCCGCCTGAGCCTGGTGTACCTGGGCCTGAGCCTCGCGTGTCATGGCGTTGTAGGTATTGAGCTCCGGATGGGCATGGACGGAGTGCAAATATTCAGCTGCGTCTACAGGCCAGACAGGGAAGGTCGGCGCGCCTACTTCGGCGTCCTGCCCAATCCAGCGCTTCAGCGCGGCTCGCGCTTGGGCTGCCTGACTCAACAAAACGTCTTTCTGCTCGTCCAGCTGCGCGGCTTCTTGCTTGGGAGCCAGCGTATCGGCGCTGGAGCCTGCGCCTCCGGCCAGGCGGGCCCGCACCGTGGAAGCCAGCAGCTGGTTTTCTTTGTAGAAAGCGTCGAACTGTTCAAGCTTTCGCTGCACGGTGTACGCAGTAACCCAAGCCTGTGCGGTTGCCGCCCTAACCTTCAAGCGTTCGAAGATCGCCTCGGCATCGGCTCGCTCGACCGTGGCCTGCGCTGTCTCTACGCGAGCTTTGCGCTTGTCCCGGTTCGGTACTTCTTGGGACAGGCCAACCACCTGCATGGTCATGAAGTCTCTGTTCATGCTCCAGCGATCGGTGCCTTCAATCGGCAGGTTTTGTACCCCGAGATTCAGGCGCGGATCGGGTAGTTCGCCCGCTGGAATGACTGCGCTGCGCGCAGCTGATGCCTGCTCCTGGCGGGCCTGTAGAGAGGGAGCGTTACGTTCAGCCAGTTGCAGCGCCTCATCCAGCGACAGCGTTGCAGCCTGTGCCGAGACAGCCGGAAGCAGTATGAACAGGACGGCCGTGGTTATCCGTCCCTGAAAACGTTGGGGAGTCATGAAAATGATTCCTCGAAAGATCAGCGCCCAGGCGCGTGCCATCGCCCCGCTGCTAGGCGGAACGACGGTGTGAAATTAAGAGGGAATCAGACGCGGGGAGGCCGCCATGGATCGGGGGGAGAGCCTGTTGCTATGCCTACCGCGTAGGTATCGGCAGGTCGTGGCTTGGCAAAGGTCAGCCCAGGCGTCAGGAAGCTGAGCTGTACGGTACTGGCAGTCCTGCACTCCTGGCCGACCTTGCAGGATTTGGCGTGATCGCCGGCCTTGCCCAGGTCTTGGTCCTGGCAGCAGTCATGATCCATACCCGCCATCATTTCCATGCCCATGGTCTGCATTGGGCAAGGTTCAGTCGCCGAATCGATGCCCGCCATCCCGTTAAGCGGAAGCGCCACGATAAGCATCAGGATGGTGAGCAGTCGAATGAACCGATTCATGATGGGCGAGTATAGGTTACCGGGATGAGTTCAGCATTAAGGGGTTGGGGCTGCACTAACCAACCGCTTGGAGGCTGGGAGACTGATGAAGAAGGTTGTGACACCCTCCGCTGAAGTACACCAGATTCGTCCGCTGTGAGCCTCGATGATAGAGCGGGTTATGGACAAACCCAGGCCTGCATTGCTTGGGCCGCCTTCGCGCCTGGCTGGATCGGCTCGATAGAATCGGTCGAAGATCTTGCCAATGTGCTGGGGATCGATGGTTACCCCGCTGTTACGCACGGAAAGCGTCACGCTTTCAGGCGTCTGCTCGATCTGCACTGATATCTCGTTGCCTTCCGGGGTGTAGCGCAACGCGTTGGATAGGAGGTTGGAAAGCGCTCGGTCAATCATCAGGCGATCGCCACGAACCTTACCCTGCCCGTGCAGGGTCAGCTGGGTGCCTTGATCCTCAGCCAGGAACTGGTAGTACTCGAACAGCTTGGATACGAGTTCAGAGAGCTCCACATCGATCTGCTCGGGCACGATCAGACCGTTATCAGCCTTGGCGAGGAACAGCATGTCGTCGATCATGCGCGACATGCGCTTGAGGTCTTCCAGGTTCGAATAGAGGTTTTCCTCATAGGCATCCAGGTCACGCTTCTTGGTGAGCACCACTTCGGTATGGGTCAGAAGGTTGCTGACTGGCGTTCTCAACTCGTGAGCGATATCGGCAGAGAAGTTGGACAACCGAACGAATGCATCCTCCAACCGTCCCAGCATCCCGTTGAAAGACAGGATGAGCTCCTGAAGCTCAAGCGGTACGGGCTCCAGGGGAATGCGCTCGCGGAGCGATCTTGCCGACATCCCGGTGGCCACTTTGGTGATTTGCCCAACAGGCCGAAGCCCACTCTTGGCCACGACCCAACCCAAGCCTGCGCTCACAATCGCGCTGATCACCAGGCCGATGCCGAACCACCATTGCAGGGTGACAAAGAAATGCGCGTGAGTGGTGACATCGAGCATCAGCACGGCCGTCACCGGTTCCGGCTCGCCTGCAATGGTCAGCTGGGCGGTAATGCCGCGAAAGTTCTGCGATTCATCCTGCCATTCCCAGACCGCACCCCGGTGCGCCTGCTCGAATCGCTGAGGAATTTGGGAGGCTTTGGGGTCTGAAAAAAGGACCGTACCGTCAGCCTTGGTGATTTTCGCCGACAAATCCTGATGTGCGCCGAGCAATGCCCGCAGCTGCTGCTCCTGATCGTGGAGCCCGCCTCGCGCTGCTGAGATGGACAGGATATGACGCGTTGACTCCAGCTTTTCGGAAAGCGCCTGCTCATCCAGCATCCGGAAATGGTGCTGACTGAGCCCGTAGAAAGCCACCCCGGCAACCACCAGGACAGCAGTCACCGCGAACATGAACATCAGGGTCAGTCGCTTGACGAGCGATGATTGCGGGCGCATCACTCGGGCACATCCATCATGTAGCCCATGCCTCGGGCGGTATGGATGAGCTTTGGCGCGAAGTCGTCATCGATTTTGGCCCGCAGTCGGCGAATTGCTACCTCGATCACGTTGGTGTCACTGTCGAAATTCATGTCCCAGACCTGAGAAGCGATCAGCGACTTTGGGAGGACCTCGCCGCGACGGCGCATGAGCAGCTCCAACAGGGAAAACTCCTTGGCAGTAAGGTCAATCCGCTTGCCGTTTCGCGTAGCTCGACGCTTGAGCAGGTCTACCTCAAGGTCTGCCATCTTCATAGTGGTTTGAGCAGAACCACCGTTGCCTCTGCGCAGCAACGTGCGAACCCGAGCCAGCAGCTCCGAGAACGCAAAGGGCTTCACCAGGTAATCATCCGCGCCCAGTTCCAAGCCTTTCACGCGGTCGTCTACGCCGTCTCGGGCCGTCAAGAAAAGGACCGGCACATCCTGCCCCGCCGCACGGATCTTGCGCAGGACCTCCCAGCCATCGAGCCCCGGCATCATCACGTCGAGGATCAGCAAGTCATACGCTTCGCTCTGTGCCTGTTGCAAGGCGTCAGTGCCTGTCATCACCCGGTCAACGGTGAAGCCAGCTTCTGTCAGGCCTTGCTGGAGGTAGACACCGGTTTTTGGCTCATCTTCGGCTACGAGTAATTTCATCTGCTCTCATCCACGCGGGGTGCATCTCCAGTTTGCAGGAAAAAAGTCGCCCAACCAGAAGCTGACGGAAAAGTAATGTCGAGATCAGTTTTCTGACAGCACCGCGAAGCTAACTTGACCCTGTACCTGACGCCATGAGGCGCAGAACCCACTGAGGATCTCCAGATGAACATGGTCAAAGCAATTGTGATGGTCGTTACCTTCGGCATGGCAGGCATCGCCCTGGCAGAGGGCGGCGCGGACCGGACCTTTGCGCGGATGGAAGCGGCTCGCCAAAGCTCCATGCAGGCATTCCAAGTTGCGCAGGAGAAGAAAGAGCAGGCGCCAGTCGCCGCCCAGTCCAGCAAGCATGCCGGCCACGAAAGCTGCTGATCTGAGCTTACAGAAATGTAATCACTCCGGAATCTGAACTATGGCAGTTTCAGACTACGGCCTCTCATCAGCCTCGCGCAGTGGCGAAAGTCTACGAGACTGGTGAGAGCTCCAATGAACCCAAGGGCTGCGCCATCGAGCAGCCTGGATATCAGCGATCTACCTGACTGGACGCAACGGCATGCAAAGCAAAACCACGAGACGATCTTTCGTCAAAGGCCTGGCCGCTACCGGAATTTTGGGTGGGCTCGGCATGTGGCGCGCGCCGGTCTGGGCCGTGACCAGCCCTGGCCAACCGAACGTGCTCAGCGGCACGGACTTCGATCTGTATATCGGCGAACTGCCCGTCAACATCACGGGTGCAGCTCGTACGGCCATGGCCATCAACGGCTCCGTGCCAGGGCCGATCCTGCGGTGGCGCGAAGGCGACACCGTGACGCTGCGCGTACGCAACCGGCTGAAACAGGACACCTCCATTCACTGGCACGGCATCATCCTGCCCGCCAACATGGACGGTGTGCCGGGCTTGAGCTTCCACGGCATCGCTCCCGATGGCATGTACGAATACAAGTTCAAGGTCCACCAGAACGGCACTTACTGGTATCACAGCCACTCAGGCTTCCAGGAGCAGTCCGGGGTCTATGGGGCGTTGGTGATCGATGCCAAGGATCCGGAGCCGTTTGTGTACGACCGTGATTACGTCGTCATGCTCAGCGATTGGACGGATGAAGACCCGGCGCGGGTGCTCTCCAAACTCAAGAAGCAATCTGACTACTACAACTTCCACAAGCGCACAGTTAGCGACTTCGTTGACGATGTGAGCGAGAAAGGCTGGTCGGCCGCTGTAGCGGATCGGAAGATGTGGGCTGAAATGAAAATGAGCCCCACCGACCTCGCTGACGTGAGCGGGTATACCTACACCTACCTCATGAACGGCCAGGCTCCGAACGGCAACTGGACGGGTATCTTCAAGCCCGGCGAGAAGATCCGCCTGCGCTTTATCAACGGCTCGGCCATGACCTATTTCGATATCCGGATTCCTGGGCTCAAGATGACGGTTGTGGCTGCCGACGGCCAGTACGTCAAACCCGTATCGGTCGATGAGTTCCGGATCGCCGTTGCCGAAACCTACGATGTCATCGTCGAACCTGAAAACGAGCAGGCCTATACAATCTTCGCGCAATCCATGGACCGTACCGGGTACTCCCGAGGCACCCTGGCAGTTCGTGAAGGCTTGCAAGCGCCCGTACCGGAGGTAGATCCACGCCCGATCATCGCCATGAGCGATATGGGCATGGACCACGGCAGCATGGGCGGAATGGATCACGGCGGCATGGCTGGCATGGACCAGGGGAACATGGCCGGCATGGATCACAGCAAGATGGCTGGGATGGACCATGGCAGCATGGCCGGCATGGACCACAGCAAGATGGCTGGAATGGATCACGGCAACATGGCCGGCATGGACCACAGCAAGATGGCTGGAATGGACCAGAGCAACATGGCCAGCATGGATCACAGCAAGATGGCTGGGATGAGTCATGAGGGCATGGCCGGCATGAGCGGTGCAATGCAGAGCCATCCGGCTTCCGAGACAAACAACCCGTTGGTCGATATGCAGACCATGTCGCCGACCCCGAAGCTGAACGATCCGGGAATTGGCCTGCGCAACAACGGGCGCCGAGTGCTGACCTACGCCGATTTGCGGAGCACCTTCATCGATCCCGATGGTCGAGAGCCTGGACGCACAATCGAACTGCACCTTACCGGGCACATGGAGAAGTTCGCGTGGTCGTTCGACGGTATCAAGTTCTCCGACGCTGAACCGCTGCGGTTGAAATATGGCGAGCGTCTTCGCATCACCTTGGTCAACGACACCATGATGACTCACCCCATCCATCTCCACGGTATGTGGAGTGATCTGGAGGACGAGAACGGCAACTTCATGGTTCGCAAGCACACCATCGACATGCCACCTGGCTCAAAACGAAGCTATCGCGTCACCGCAGATGCCTTGGGACGTTGGGCCTATCACTGTCACCTACTGTTCCACATGGAAATGGGCATGTTCCGAGAAGTCCGGGTGGACGAATGAACTGGAGATATGAGATGAGCAAACCAATGAAACGAAGCGCCTTTTTCCTCTCTGCTGCGATGGTCGGCATGTTGGCTGTTTATGCCCCGTCGTCGTGGTCTAGCGACAACCACGATCAGCATTCCCAGAAATCCACCGAGGCCGGTAAAGCCAAAGGTTCGCAGGACAAGCAGGGCCAGGGCATGAACCATGAAGGCATGGACCATGGGTCCATGGAAGGTATGGACCACGGCTCGATGAAGGGGATGGACCATGGCTCGATGGAAGGCATGGACCACGACAAAATGATGGAATCGCATGGCAGCGACAAAGCTAAGGCAGGGAAAAATGGTCAATAGCCTTGGGCGGCCTTCGCTGCTGGCCCTGACTGTTTCAATCGGCATGCTGGGCGTAACGCCCAGCTTCGCCGCTGAAGAAATGGATCACTCGGGCATGGATCATTCGAAAATGGGGCACGGTTCCATGCAAATGGATGCTGCTCCGTCCGAATCGATGCCGGCGATGGATCACAGCAAGATGGGGATGAGCAAACAGCAGAAACAGCCTGCCCCTGTTGATCACAGCCAGATGGGGCATGCTCAAAGCCAGAGCAAATCCAGCCCGGTGGACCATAGCAAGATGGACCACAGCAAAATGGGCCATGGAAACATGAAGGGCATGGATCACGGTTCGATGAAGGGCATGGACCATTCCCAGATGAATCCTGGTTCAGCGACTTCTCCGACCACAACGAGCCGCACGCCGATTCCAGTGCTCACTGATGCCGACCGCGAGGCAGCCTTTCCGCCTTTGGGTGGCCACCAGGTGCACGACAGCGGAATCAACAGCTTCTTCCTGTTGGACCAGCTCGAATACCAGGACGCCGATGAGGGCAGCACCCTGGCTTGGGATGCATCTGGCTGGGTAGGTAGCGACATCAATCGACTCTGGGTTCGGTCGGAAGGCGAGCGCACCAACGGGGTAACCGAAGATGCTGAGCTGCAACTGCTATACGGGCGCTCGGTCAGTCCTTGGTGGGACGTGGTCGCCGGGGTCCGTCAGGATTTCAAACCGGAATCACCGCAGACCTGGGCAGCCTTTGGTATTCAGGGCATGGCCTTGTATGACTTCGAGGCCGAAGCTACGGCGTTCATCGGCGAAAACGGCCAGACTGCTGCGCGTCTTGAAGGCGAATACGACATCCTGCTGACCAATCGCTTGATTTTGCAGCCCACGGCTGAGGCGAACTTCTATGGCAAGAACGATCCTGAGCGCGGTGTTGGATCGGGTCTGGCCAATACCGAAGTCGGGCTGCGTCTACGGTATGAAATCGTCCGCCAGTTTGCCCCGTACATAGGCGTTACCTGGAGCCGCTCCTACGGCAACACCGCTGACTTCATCCGAGACGAGGGTGGAGATGTTGATGAGGCACGCTTCGTTGCCGGTATCAGGATGTGGTTCTGAGAATTCCAACATGAAAAGAACAATTACAACGCTGCTTGTGGCCGGTGCTGTCGGAAGTGCTGCGGTATTGGGCACCGCGTATTTCGGCTTGGTGAATGTCGGCGCCGATGATCCTCACTTCCCGGCTGTCCATTCGTTTCTCGCCATGGCTCGCGACCGGTCGATTGAGGTTCGAGCGCGAGACATTGAAGTGCCTGACCTGAAGAACGCTGCGTTGATCAAGGCAGGCGCAGGCAACTACAACGCCATGTGCATTGGGTGCCACCTCGCCCCTGGCGTTGGAAAGACAGAACTCAGCCAAGCGCTATACCCGTCGCCACCTGACCTCACCAAGGTGGGTGTCGGAGACGATCCGGCTGCCGCATTCTGGACGATCAAGCACGGCATCAAAGCCACCGGCATGCCCGCCTGGGGCAAGAGCATGGGTGATGAGTACATCTGGGGAATAGTCGCGTTCCTTGACCAACTGCCCCAAATGAATTCTGAGCAGTACAAGGCGTTGGTGGCCACGAGCGGCGGCCATCAGCACGGCGGCGGTGAAAGCGATATGCATAATCATGAGGGCCAGCACGGCGGGAGCGGTCATGCCGAGCGTGGCGATCACGACGAAGCGGCAGATGACGACCATGCTCAGACAGCTCACGACCATGGAGCTGCACCCGCAGGCGCCGCCCAAGCGGCAGATCATCACGGTGACCACAATGCGGCCGAAGCCCATTCGGACGCCCACCCGAAATCGTCGACAAAGACGCATGTTCACAAAGACGGTAAGGAGCACACTCATGCCAACTAACCGGATACTCGTTCGGCTAGCCGCAATCGCTGGGCTGCTGGTGGCCTCGGCGGCCTACGCCGCAGAGTCATTGTCCATCGACGTTCACCGAGATGCGAACTGCGGTTGCTGCAAGAAGTGGATCGCGCACCTGGAAGCCAATGGTTTCAAAGTGACCGACCATGTTGAGACGGACATGAGCGCAGTGAAACAGAAGCTGGGCGTAGCGCCACGGTTAGCCTCCTGCCACACAGCCGTGATTGACGGAAAGTTTGTTGAAGGTCACGTGCCAGCTGAGCAGATTCGAGAACTCAAGGAGCGGAACGATCTGGTAGGGATCGCCGTGCCAGGAATGCCAGCTGGATCCCCAGGCATGGAGGTTGATGGTGTAAGCCATGCCTACCAGGTTATTGGTTTGACCAAAAGCGGCGAGGACCAAGTAGTCGCCAACTATCCAGCCAAATAACGCACCGACCAGAAGGACGGCAGTAGGCTGACTGCCGTCCCATAAATCCCCGCTAGAAAGTTTCATCAGCTCAACACGACGACACAGAGGGCCTGCAAAGCGTAGCTAATCAGATTCACGGCGCTCGCGGACTGGCTTGAGTACGATATCGCCGTTGATAAGCTCGATGGAGAGTCTGTCGCCCGTCGTGACCCCGAGCTCGCGCAGAATGTCGTCGGGTAGTTCCACAATCACATCGCCGGAGCCGTCGCCGGGATCAAGGCACTTGACCGTGGTGCGCGCTGATTCAGTCATTGGGCTCTCCTGCCAGAGCTACCAGTCCCCATCATACTCCAGCAGCCATGCAAGCGGTGATTTGCTCAAGCATCTTTGCAAATGCCATTTTGTTGGAATGTTCAGTACGCCGGAAGCCCCTTGCGACTGAGCTAGATCCCATCGACGAACATCGAAAGGGGCCGCAACCCCAAACGGTGCGTAGCTCGTCCGCTTCAATCGGACGGCAAGTTCGTGCCGAAGCTGCGTTCAATCTTTCTGCGGTCCAGCCCGGTTAGGCAATCCCTAGCAGCAGCTATGCCTGAATTGCTCGCTCTTGGTGATGACCCTCAGTGGCAGCCGCTCATGGATGAGGTTTGTCGGGACAGGGCGATATCATATGGCCAGTTTACGCTCTGGTCGCTACAGTATCAGCAGTACAATAAGGACGTGCCTGTATGAGAAGGAAAGCTCGCATACTAATCCTATGCAAAACATACCCGTCACCCAGCGCTGCCTATACAGAGACTTCGTGCGTTGCGGGGATGGACGAGGCAGGCAATCTGATCCGTCTTTACCCTGTACCGTTCCGCCTGGTCACTGATGATCAACGATTTTCAAAGTGGCAGTGGATCGAAGCCTCCATCGAAAAAAGCTCCAACGATCACCGACCTGAAAGCCATAAGATTGGCGTGGATACGATTCAGCCCCAAGACATTATTCCAACCTCGAAAGCGTGGATTCAAAGGAGGGAAATGCTTAGCAAGCTGCCCATCTACGACAGTTTTGAGGCTCTGGAGCAGGCTCGACAGAATTCCAATGTCACGCTCGGCTTGATCAAGCCTAAGCGAATTATTGGATTAGAGATCCGTAAAGCCGCGTCAGAAAGCTGGACTGATGAGGAGCTTGAAAAACTGGAGAGACTGCAGCGCCAGCCCGGTTTATTCGATCAGGACGATGTCAAAGCCAGCATCAAGCGTCTAGAGAAGGTGCCCTTCGATTTCTACTACAGCTATGAGTCAGTACTTGATGGTGAGGTAAAGATTTATAAGCACAAGATCGTAGATTGGGAGGCAAGCCAGCTGTACAGAAACATGCGCCGAGCTCATGGGCCTAACGGCTGGGAAGCGCCGTTTCGGCAGAAGCTGGAGGTCGAGTTACCAGGAAAAGATCTTATGCTTCTAATGGGAACGATTCATCGATTTCCGCAACAGTGGCTTATCATCAGTCTCATCTATCCACCTAAGCAACCGCCCGAAGCAAATCAGCAAATTTCTCTATTTTGAGAGGCAGATGCCGCGTATCCAGGGATGAATCCAATTCACTCGCAGCCTCGGCGATAAGGCTGCGGTGACAAAAATTCGCGTCAGCTTCGTAGCAAACCATACAAATGCGCTGGCTTGAGGCATCAGCTGTCAGGTTCTCCAGAAGGTCCATCCGGGTACGGATGTAAGCCCTGAAGTCGCGCGCATAGACCCCCCAATCGCCATCGACCTTATAGCGGTTTCGAATCGGTTTTGGGCAACCCAAGGGAGGGGAATGCTCGTAGGCAATTCCTGCATCCGCCAAGCACTGGGCGAAAGCCTTCTTGGAGAAACCAGGCTTTCTGGACAGAGGGTACTCGCGAACGTCCAGAACCTTGTCGATCTGAGCTTGCTTAAGACGAGCGATGAAGGCGTCGATAGACAGCCCTTCATAGCCTGCGGTGTAGATCGCCATGTGAAATCTCCCAGCGGCTTCCTGCGGCTGTTCTGCAAATAAATGAGAGACTATACCATGCTAGCCATGCTGTACCCCATGGGCATTGGATGGATGGCCATCTCCAAGAGGTAGCGACGAGCGGATGGTAGGGGCCAGAAATCATCTCGGTCCGCGTTAGGTGGAAGCGCCTTCGCCGAGAGGCTATTGAGGTTTAGGACTTCGAATAGAGCATCGCAGCAGCCAAACCAGTGCATTCCTCAAGAAGCGCCGCTATCACGGATCGGAGCTTACTCGCGTCATACACACCTGATTCAACATCCTCCTGAGTGGTTTCATAAAACGCCTTTGCGTAGCTATCTTTGAAATCGAGGGCGCCCTGATAAATACCTAACGACTCCTTGTAATTCGTCCAGGTCACCTGCGCTGGGGGTCGCCCCTTAAGATTGAGATCGAGATAGCACTCGATAGCGGCCGCGCAGCCGTTGATGTCAGCGTTGGCAACACCACACGGGCCTTTCGCCGGAAACTCGCGCAGCTCGTCCAAGTCAGGAAGAACCATAGCTTTCATGTTCACTGGGAATTGAAAGCGTTTGAGTAGATTTTTATAGGTATCCACTCCTTCGGCGTCGTTATCGAACAGGAAGACCACGCGATTGTGAACATCAATTTTGACCAGTCCCTCGGCGAACTTGGACAGATTACCTGTACCGGAAAATGGGTGACGCTCCTCGATGTCAATGAATCGAAAAAAATCCTCGATGTCCGGGCGGAGCAGCGCCAGACCCCGCTTCAGAATGTGGGTATCAGAAGTGCCTTCAGTCGCTATCAAATAGGTCTGGGTCCGACGTGCGTTCCCAATGAAATCCTCATTTTTAGCCCATCCTGCATCCACAAAATTGCCGTAATCCCAGACGACATCTTCACCTAGATTAGCGGGGTTTTCGGCAAGGATTCGCAGAGTTGCATATGGGCTCAGAAATCCTAACATTGAGCCGAAATGGCTGCGCTCGGAGTAGCCTCCGATGTCTCGATCAAACACTCCCGTCGGGAGTAGAGATGCCGCTGGATCAGCGGCAAAGCGGCCCCGGCCCTGTGCATGATCGGAATCGTAGCTGGCCACATAGTCGCTTTTTAGATCTCGCAATGCATACGCTTTGATGAAGTCGATAAATTGATCGAAAGTCAAACGGTCGGATCGACGCTCACCTGGCAGGTATTCCTCGAACTGGTCTCTGTCGAGCACGACCTGATTTTCGTATTCCGACCTCACCGCCGCCAATGTGTATCCGAGCAGCTCCAACCGTGGCACCATCGAACCAAGTGTCCGGCAAAAACACAGCTCCATTTGCTCCAGACTTTCAGGGCTATGAGCGTAGTCGTAGTCGATGCTCTCATGCCGACGGTGCCGACGGTCACACTCTTGATAAAGCATCCCGTGATCCATGCCCATGTAGCCCGTATTGTATGTGAGATCGAGGTCGCCTACTGACAGCGTGATTGGTGTGCTCATAGGATCTTTGTACCTGGAGTTAACTCTCTACCGCCAGTGCATGACGCGAATCTGGACTAGTTGTGCTGGCACGTGATAGCACATTTCAGCGGCGTCGGAGATGCATCCGAGCTCAGGTGCGTTATCCAGCTGTACCTGCCCCTCGCTAACTCACGCGTGTAAACCTGTTTTTTTCACTGTAAACCACCACAGTTAACAGTGAAAAAAATAGGTTTACAGGCCAGCAATCATTGGGCCAGGGAACGGAATTCTTCGCCATACCATCACCTGGGTTTGGGGTCCTTATCGTCCTCCATCCAAGCATAGAAAGCTTTGGCCTGATCTTCATCGGAGAGCTCCTCAACCGGAGGCCGCCGCGGACGGGCATTCGGCTTCTGCAGAGCATTCGCTGAGGCATCCAGTTGCTTTTTCACAGATCGTTCCGATGCAGTGAGCGATGAGTCGAAAACCTTCTGGGCGACTCGCTCCTGCCGTTCAGCTCGCGCAAACTTGACTACATTGGACGTGAACGAAGCGGGCAGATCAAACGGACATCGCAGGTCTGGATGCTGTTTGGACACCCGGCCACCTAGTGCCAATTTTTGAAGGTGTTCGACTTGTTTGGCACTGGACGTGTACGCCGCTGAGCGGTAAGCCTGGCCGATGTCTTGAAGTGATGCTGCATGACGGCCTGCACTGCGGCACTCAATGTACGCCTGCTTCAACAATTCCACCGCTAGGCGCTTGATACCGAAGGTGCAACGGTAAACTTCCCGGGCTAAATCACCCTGATTACCGCAAATCGCGCCGTTGCCCACACGTACACATTCATCGATGAAAGCGTTCCAGTCGGCACTGCCAGGCTCATCGGGTAGCATGATTCTAGGATCGGTCAGCAAGCGCTGTTGATCCTCACTGTTCCTCTCAAACAGCTTATGTCCCAAGCTGTAATTGCACACATAGACCATTGGTGGTCCGATACCAGCCATGTTCAAAAGGATATCTGTGACCTTTGCTGCACCGAGCCCCTTTTGGATGTATTGCATCTCATCCAGGATGACTAACGACACCCCATCACGGTTCGCCCTACGTCGGCATTCAATCAGCAGCTCAGCAACGGTCAGTCGCGACAGAGGCACCTCAATGAACTCCCGAAGAAGGGCCTTAGCATTGGTGGTACCTCGGGCGCTTGCGTACCAATGCGACCGCAACGGCAGATCACCCTGGAAGTGATCGCAGGACAGATCCACGGGGCCCGGCAAAACCTTGCGCAGCGCAGCAATCGTCTGGCTCTTCCCAACCCCTGCAAGCCCTGTAAAACATACTGGCACAGCATCGACTGCAGGTGCTTCGTAGAGCCGGCGAGCGTACTCGCTCTCATCAGAGAACAATGATCGCGCATGCAGCGCTGCGCGCCCCACCATCTCTTGGATGAACTCAATCGTAAATGCGCTGGGAATAAAAGACTCACGCAATGCTTGAGACAGCACCTCTGCCGCCAACCGTGATTCGATTTCGTACAAACTTTCCAATGGCTCAGGGCGACGCGTGATGATCTGGCGGATCTGATCAGCCGTTTGACAGCCGTCGAACCAGATAGCTATGGCCTCATTCATTTGGCTTTGCCTCGGAATCGATCATAGTCATCTGCATCTCGCTGCGCCGATGCCGATTTAGGTGGCCGACCAATTCGTCTCACGCCACCTTTACACTCCTCGCCGGTATCTTCTTTGAATCTATCATCGTGAAATTGATGAATTGCCGGTATCTCATTGCGAAGCGCAGTTTGAGATTTTCGCCTTAAGGCATCTAGTGACTGCAGATCACGTAAAGATATGTCCCGATCACCGTCAACGGTCCTTTGCGTCGTTACAAAGTCCAGCTCGAACAGAGTGCCCCCTACCTCAATCCATATATGCCGAACGCACATAGTCAGTACGTATACGTGAACTTCAATGACACCGCTGCGAGCAATTCGATCGAAAATCCCGGTGTTAATCAAATCAACAGACCTATACTTGCGCCCGTACAAATAGACTGCGTCTTGCCGTACAACGGCCGGGTGCACAGACAGGAAGCTCTTTATGGCGACCTCTTGCTGCATCCCGATTGCAGAATTACGGAAGCGGCTGTCCCAGTAATTCCAGATACCCAGCGGGGTGGGCTTTATTCCGCACCAGTACATTTCCGCTTCCATGCGTCCACTTGCATCAGACGACCGATTGTCTTTCAGGACTTGGTGAATCTCCCTGCGGGCCATCTGGACAAAATTCAGGGTGCTATGGACATAGGTGGGCTGATCGAGGTCAGATTTTGCTCGCGGGTGCGATGACTCAACCGTAGCTTTAGATTGGCCAGAGAAAACCGGCGTATTCTCAAGGGTGCCTAGCCAATGGATCTCAGGCTCAGTGTCTAGGGCCGCTGCAGGCCCTCGATCAAATACGAGCCCACCTGCCAAACCTTCGCAGGGCCACCACTCCGGTTTGATGGTTACTCCGAAAAGCCCACAAAACCATACTTTGTCTACAGCCATGGAAAACAGACACATCTGATAAGCTTCTTTGGTTTCCTTACTCTCGGCAAATCCAATGCCAACTACCATTCCTGACAAGCCACACACGGCACGAACGACGCAAAATCCGTCAACGGGGCTGCCTTCTGTCAGGCCGGAAAGTTTTTCAACTACGTAGTAACCATCAAATTCGACCTGTTGATTTAGATTCGTCAACCTTTCTGAGAAACTTCCCAAGCTTCCGCTCTGGTCGCGGGTCTTTTGCTTACCCCTTACGCCAATAGACTTTTCTTTAGCGCTGACTTGTTGTTCGATGCAGTATCGCACCTGATCAAAAGTTGGAAATGGGTGCCCTTTACGATTGATGAAAAATGCTGCTCCATTTCGTTCAACGGAAACGCAACCAAATTCCTCAGTAAGAATTTTTCGGTAAACTTGGTTATGGGTTTTGTCCGCGGAACGGAATCTAAGATACGCAGCAAGTATTCTTTCCCTCATGGCGCTATCGGCTCGGTAACCCCACTCTTTGCCATTGGGTGATGGCCTTCCCAACCTACGTACTTTCCCGGGCCCCTCCCTGTCCCACTTACCAATGCGGTGCAGGGGAGGCATGAGAGCCCACTTGTTTTGTCCAAAAGTAATGTAGGTGTAGAACCACAACCTTAAGCGAGCTGTATTTTGCTGAGGCGACTGGCTTTTGGCGTGAGCGTTAATTACAGCGTCCGGATCGTCACTGGCTAGAACCTCCTGGAGACGAACCAACAGGCCTGAGATAGCCAGAAAACGGCGGTTGACCTTTTGGTCGTAGGTTTCCTTAGCAGAAACCCGCTTCGTTTCACGATCTGAAATTGCGATCCCCTTAATCGGTTCCAGCCATGGCGGGAATTTGTCCGTCTCCCCTGACGCCAGCAGCGCACCCGCTTCGAGCGCTTCTTCGAACTCGAACCTTGTGAGGGTGATCAAGGTGGTGCGCACGTCTTTCCCTAGATCACTGAACTCCACCAAGCGCACACGGTTGTGGACCGCATCACTGTTCAGGAAATGGTAATAGTGGCCTTTGACAAGGCTCCGATAACCTTCAGGCGCAAATAACCTAGCGCCCGTGATCACGGCTCAATCTCCAAGAAAAATTCGCCGTAGGCTGCCAGCAGATCACCACCGTCGGTATCGAGAGGATGGTCGATCAGAATCGGCTTGAAGAAATTTACTGGCAGCTTTCGGTCCCAGATGTCTTGGTAGACCCTCGCAATAAACTGGTCACGCTTACCCCATCGGGCTGCATACCGGTAAATGATGGGGTGGATCAAGGCCCCAGCATGCACAGCGCCCTCAATCTCAGCGCTAAACTCCCTGAGCAGCTCAGGTTCGTGGGTCAGCGGCAAGCCATGCATCGGAAATAGCAGATCGAGATTGCCCATGACGATCGGGTCCAGACGATCCAAAGACATTTGCACGGTCCTGATACCGCCGCTTGCGTAATGCAGTTGCTCTAGGGCTGTGCGTAGCTCAGCATGATCACGGTCCTTTTTTTGCTGATTAGGGGTCTTGGCTGCTGAGTAGCGCCTCTCGCTGAAGGCGTGAGCTTGATCCTTCACTGTCCAATTGACCGCGTAGGGTTTCCCATCTGAATCCATCAAATACAGTAAAAGGTCCCCCTGATAGGGAAAGGGCATTCTCTGTCGGCTACCAGCTTTAGTGGTAATCACCACCTGGTGATGCTTGAAGCCAATTTGCTTGGCAATTTCCATCGTCCCAGTGACAGGATGAGAAAAATGTCCTTTGGTGAGTGGATGCCCGTGCAATGGATGCGGGGCGTGATATGGCCACAGCATCTTCTGCTCGTGAATATCGAGCAGCTGAGGATGGAAGAGCGCGAGCTGTGCGAACACCGCTTCTGGGGTGGACAGTGAGTGAATCGCACGGCCGAGCTTCCGGCTATTCATTCTGCTGATACGAGAGCCCTTAGGGGCTTCTCGTGGAACCGCTAAAATCGAAGGCGTGTAGATATCGCCCCACGCGAAGTGAGCTTGTCGGCTCCTGATGAGGGCAAATCTCTCCTGCAAAGTCATCAATACAGTCCAATGTCTACGGACCTAGGATCGTCATCCAGCCTGGGGATAATTTGCTGGATGCTCCTATAGCCCTTGCCTCCCGGGCGTGCCCAAGAGTGCGGGTTGTGGATAACGCTCACCTTCTTGTGGATGAACGAAGTCCTGCAGGACTTGACGTCCCGCATGTTCGGAATAGACAATGGAAAGGTCAGGTCGCTAAATTCTGACTTATCCACAGAGGCCCAAGGTCGCACTTGGGCCTTTGTCTATCTGAATTCTAGCGTTAATTAACTAGTCAGATTTCATTCAATACTTCCTTATTATTCATACGTGTTAAGAATCTAGGACATAGTTAGAAGCTATCTGCAATGGATTCGCTGGGTGTACACGTATCTGTGTGCACATTTTAAAGCGCTTCGCTTAGCAGGGTATGTTACCGCCGTGGTTAACAGGGTGACAACTGAAAAGTCATCCCTCTCTGGGTCGCGACTGGATTCAAAATTGTCCAGTTTGGATCATTATCTAGATCAACCGTGCGCCTCACACCCATCGGATATATATCTTCACTCCCTTATCTCAACTGATAATTTAAGGGTTTAGCCCCAATCAAATAAAATGTTGAAAACGACAAGCGTTTGGTGAGGGAGATGGCTGATTCTGCAAATGCATCTGTCCCTGTCGTTCGATGGCTACCGGATGAGACCTTTTTCAGCATTTGTTGTCGTCAGCACGTTTTATGTGCCACGTTACTAAGGCTAGCACCACTGCATGGCTATTTGGTGAGGGATCAAGTAGTGTGCAGCATGACTTCCCTAGCAGACTAAACTCTTTGCCCCAAAAAGCCAAAGAAGTATGGGGAAGCCCATTCAACATCATTACAGAACATACGATATTGCCGTTGTTTTTTCCTTTTCAATCTAAGGAAAGAATCGAAGACGTCTTTGATACAGTTTCAAACAATTCTTTAGGCACCTTAAAATTTCGCATGGGTCTGGTGACCGGTCGCTTTGGCGCAGAGCACCCATTGAAAGCATGTCTCGAATGCTTAAGGGAAGACCGTATCCAGCATGGTGTGGCCTACTGGCATCTGTCCCATCAGTATCCAGGCGTCACGCTATGCCATAAGCACGGAACTCTGATCGGGATTTGCTCGGCCAACCGGCAGTGGTCGGAATCTGCGCACTGGGTATTACCTGACGAGGACCTAATAGAGAGCGTTGCCGAGCAGCCCGTATGCCCGACAGTGGTACAAACCCTCAAGCGTTTAGGACACTCAGTGATTGAGTTAGCCAAGCTAGGAATTTCTGAGCAATTTCGTCCAGAAAATGTCACGGCTGCTTATAACGAAGCTATTCGTCGCCTCTCAGTCAATACAGAAGCATGCTTTGATGCCCAAGCAGACCTAGCGTCGTTCGCTTCACAACTGCAACCGTATCTTCCACTGGCCTCGCTTCCGACCACTCCAAAGAGAGCTGAAACTTTTATACAGAGTCTGACCCGTACACCGCGCGTTTACTCCCATCCGCTCAAACATCTGATTTTGATCACCTGTATATTCGGCGAGTTTGCGCCGTTTTTATGTGCGTTAAAAAGATTTCAGTCTCCAGGGGATCAGGAAACCCCAGTACAGTCTCCAGACCACGGAAGACGAGCAGTAGGCGAAAAAGCAGCACACCGATTTAAAGGTCAGGAAATCAGGGGTAGAGTCTTCAAAAAACTGAAGCCTAAAAAGCTGAAACCCGAGCTTCGGGAACAAATCTTGGGTTGCTTGGGCAAAGGAGTGGAGAAACATTCCATAGCGGAACGATATGACGTTTCGGTTTCTACAATAAACAGGATCCTAAGTGCTGATCCTCTACTGATGGCTGCTTGGACAACTCAGCGCAGGGAGCTACTGCTACACAATCACCGTGCGGAGTGGGTTAGCGCCATCGGCATGAATCCAGACGCCAGTCCGAAAAGCCTGAGATCAATGCTCCCCAAGGTCTATCAATGGCTATACCGGAACGATAATGACTGGTTGATGGCTCAAACTAAGCGGATGCCAAGTGGTCGCGTAGGCAACAATCAAAAAATCGATTGGAGTGCTCGCGACAGGCAACTATGCGAATCAATTGAATTGAGCATTCAAAGACTGAAATACTCGGCCACGAATTTCCCTGTTCGAGCTAGTCATATTTTCGCGTTGGTGCCCACACTGCATCGGTGCCTAGAAAAAAGGAATCGCTACCCAGAAGCACGAAACCTACTAGAAATTGTTACCCAATCGACCAAGACTTAACATGCAAGTGCAGCAACGCTCAGTCAGCTATTCCCGACAAGTGGTCGCATACCTACCATTACCATAATTACGCCATAGAGACTCAATAGGAATCAAATCTTTATCATACTCGTACAAATCAACAACAAATTCATCGAAAGTCTCATAGGCATAAACCACGATTTTCAAAATTTCTTCGGGGAAAAATTCCGACTTTACAACAGGACTCTCGAATCTTTTTTCCTCCAAATTATTTGAAATCCGATCGAGATACTCAATCATGGCTGTCCGCTCAGATTTCATCCGCTTCGTCAGTTTCTTGAGGCTGCGCAACTTATCGGAGAGAATGGCCACTGCAGAATGGATTGAAATGGAGAATTCATAAGCGCATAGCGCTTCTACGAAGCGAGCATGTTTGAGAGCATCTTCATCTAAGTTCATTACGCTCTCTGCGTTACCGAGGTGTCGCCCAGAACACTTTCTCCACATCACATCGAGATTGTGGCCTTTTGATGAGAAAGGTTGATCGCAATATGGGCAAGTGGACAGCAGCACCACATTGTGTGTGGCACACACGCTCACATGATCAGGGAAATTTCGTCGCCAGTAGGAAAAGCCCAAATCCTGCACGTCCTGCCTGACGCATTCCGGGCAGTAGGCGTGCAAGTCGGAATTAGTAATCGCCATTCGGGGTTTGAGATACGCCGTTCGAGAATAACTGGCATCTCGGGTATCTCTGATAACAAACTGAAGGGGCAATTGAGTGTGTTCGTGCAGCAAGCGGTTGAAGCCATAGCATCCTTGCCAACCCATCATTGAGGCGATCACCTTAACTGCTTGGTGAGTAATCTCCCCTTCAGAAAGCCAGCGTAACTTATCTACCCTCCAGTCCATAAAATTCACGAGCAAATTGCGGTCAACATATGAGCGCAAAGATTCATCAGGTTGGATACGCAACAGCATGGATGGGTTGGCCCCTCAGCGACTGATCCCGCGTCATCGTTCAAAGGTTGCGGTTGAGCAAACATTGCCAGAAATCAGGTGTAAAAAAGGCACCCAAAGGTGCCTTCTCGGAAGGTTCGAGGAGTAGTCGCAGCGATCCTTTAACTCCCAGCCTTGCGACCTTGGGTTCAGAATCCGACCGGCTATGCCCGTCGTCACTACTTCAGAGAAACCAGCATTCTCTGCTGCCGAAATTGCGGGGGGGCCTTGCTGGTACCCAGTCCCAACGGATGCGCAGTTGCAGTCCTCGACTACAAGCCTATACAGGGTGACACACGTGTCAATTAGATTCTGGGGCGTAATTCCAAGTCGGGACAACGGCGTGCATCACTGCACCCCGCCAACCCGGATTGGTCACGAACAGGGTTACCCGCGACAGCTTTATTTCCCTTGCGACAGGTTTAATTCCCTAAATCTATTTAACCAGCAAGTGACTGTTAGTTACTCGACAGTAACCGACTTGGCCAGGTTGCGCGGCTGGTCCACGTCGGTGCCTTTGAGCACGGCCACGTAGTACGACAGCAGCTGCAGCGGAATGGTGTACAAGATCGGCGCCAGGGCGTCGATGATGTGCGGCACCTTGATCACGTGAGTACCTTCGCCATTGGTCATGCCAGCCTGCTCGTCGGCGAACACCACCAGCTCGCCACCACGGGCACGCACTTCCTGCAGGTTGGACTTCAGCTTTTCCAGCAGTTCGTTGTTCGGCGCAACAGTTACCACTGGCATGTCATTGTCCACCAGCGCCAGCGGGCCGTGCTTCAGCTCGCCTGCCGGGTAGGCCTCAGCGTGGATGTAGGAGATCTCTTTAAGCTTGAGCGCACCTTCCATTGCCACCGGGTATTGCGCACCGCGACCAAGGAACAGGGTGTGATGCTTGTCGGCAAACAGCTCGGCGATTTTCTCGACGGTGGCGTCCATGGCCAGGGCTTCGCCCAGGCGGGTCGGCAGGCGGCGCAGCTCTTCAACCAGCTCCGCTTCGACGCCGGCTTCCAGAGTACCGCGCACCTGGCCCAGGGCCAGGGTCAGCAGCATCAGCGACACCAGCTGGGTGGTGAAGGCTTTGGTCGAAGCTACGCCGATTTCCGGGCCAGCCAGGGTCAGCAGGGTCAGGTCCGACTCACGTACCAGCGAGCTGATGCCCACGTTGCAGATCGCCAGGCTGCCGAGGAAGCCCAGCTCCTTGGCGTTACGCAACGCAGCCAGGGTGTCGGCGGTTTCGCCGGACTGCGAGATGGAAACGAACAGGGTATCCGGCTGCACCACCACCTTGCGGTAACGGAACTCGCTGGCCACCTCCACCTGACAAGGGATGCCAGCCAGGCTTTCTAGCCAGTAACGGGCAACCATACCGGCGTGGTAGCTGGTACCGCAGGCAACGATCTGCACGTTGCGCACCTTGGCGAACAGTTCGGCAGCCTTCGGGCCGAAGGCCTGGACCATCACGTTGTCCTTACCCAGGCGGCCTTCCAGGGTGCGTTGCACCACGCTTGGCTGCTCGTGGATTTCCTTGAGCATGAAGTGACGGTAGTTACCCTTGTCGGCAGCTTCGGCGCCTTCATGGTACTGCACGGTTTCACGCTGGACCTTGTTGCCGGCCTGGTCCCAGATAGTGACCTGGTCACGGCGGATTTCGGCGATGTCGCCTTCTTCCAGGTACATGAAGCGGTCGGTGACCTGGCGCAGGGCCAGCTGGTCGGAGGCCAGGAAGTTCTCACCCAGGCCCAGGCCGATAACCAGCGGGCTACCGCTGCGTGCAGCTACCAGGCGATCAGGCTGTTTAGCGCTGATCAGTGCCAGGCCATAGGCGCCATGCAGGCGCTTGACCGCTGCCTTCAGAGCATCGGTAAGGTCTGGAATGCTCTTCAGGGTGTGATGGATCAGGTGGACGATGACTTCAGTGTCGGTCTGCGAAGTGAAGACGTAGCCCAGGCCCTTCAGCTCTTCGCGCAGTTCTTCGTGGTTCTCGATGATGCCGTTGTGAACCACGGCCACTTCGTCGCCGGAGAAGTGTGGGTGAGCGTTGCCTTCAGTCGGTGCACCGTGGGTTGCCCAACGGGTGTGGGCGATGCCCAGCTGGCCAGCCAGCGGGTCAGCAGCGACAGCAGTTTCCAGCTCGCTGACCTTGCCGATGCGGCGACGGCGCTGCAGTTCACCGTTCTGGGTAAGTACGGACAGGCCGGCGCTGTCGTAGCCACGGTACTCCAGACGCTTGAGGCCTTCAATCAGGATGGCTGTGATGTTGCGCTCAGCTACGGCACCAACGATTCCACACATGTTTTATTGCTCCTGGCTGATCGCGGCGCAGATCAGATTGATGCCGCGGGCTTGAATTTGTTCGCGAGCCGCTGCGGGCAGGCGTTCGTCAGTAATAAGGGTGTGCACGCTGCCCCAGGGCAGCTCAAGGTTAGGGATCTTGCGCCCCACCTTGTCCGACTCGACCATCACGATCACTTCACGGGCAACTTCGGCCATGACCCGGCTCAGCCCGAGTAACTCATTGAAGGTGGTGGTGCCCCGGCCGAGATCGATGCCATCGGCACCGATGAACAGCTGGTCGAAATCGTAGGAGCGCAAAACCTGCTCGGCCACCTGGCCCTGGAACGACTCGGAATGCGGGTCCCAGGTGCCGCCGGTCATCAGTAATACCGGCTCGTGTTCAAGGTCGCAGATGGCGCGAGCCACATTCAGCGAATTAGTCATCACCACCAGGCCGGGCTGGCGCCCCAGCTCTGGGATCATCGCTGCCGTGGTGCTGCCACTGTCGATGATGATGCGGGCATGCTCACGGATACGCCCAACAGCGGCGCGGGCAATGGCCTTTTTATAGGACGACACAGGCTGGGCGGGTTCACCGAGCAGCTCTTGCGGCACCGGCACCGCACCACCGTAGCGGCGCAGCAACAGGCCGTTGGTTTCCAAGGCGGCGAGGTCTTTGCGAATGGTCACTTCCGAGGTTTCGAAACGCTTGGCCAAAGCATCCACACTCACCTCGCCCTGCTCGCTGAGCAAGGCCAGAATGTTGTGCCGACGTTGAGGGGTGTTTCGTTTCGACATGAGCGCTTAAGTTTCGTTTCGAAAGATAATGGTTGCAATCAAAACCTAAGATGAGCGATTCGTCAAGCTGTGGATAAATCTTCGCGACAACTCGCTCCCACAGGGGATCGCGCCGGTGTTTAGAAGTCGAGCAAGACTGTTAATTCCAAGAGGAATGTGTCCAGCCCAAAAAAAAAGCCGACTTATTCACATAAGTCGGCTTTCGATCGAAACAGCTGTGTATAAATCAGCTCTTCTTGATCTTCTCCGGTCGCTTCCAGCCCGAGATATTGCGCTGGCGTGCACGGCCCACTGCCAGGTCACCAGCCTCAACGGTCTGGGTAATGGTCGAGCCGGCCGCCGTAGTCGCACCAGCCTTGATTTCCACAGGCGCCACCAGCGAGTTGTTCGAGCCGATGAACACGTCCTCGCCCATCACGGTCTTGAACTTGTTGGCGCCATCGTAGTTGCAGGTGATGGTGCCAGCGCCAATATTGGTGCGCGCACCGATCTCGGCATCGCCCAGGTAGGTCAGGTGACCGGCTTTGGCGCCTTCACCCAGGTGGGCGTTTTTCAGTTCGACAAAGTTACCCACATGGGCCTTGGCGTCCAGTACGCTGCCTGGGCGCAGGCGGGCGAACGGGCCGGCATCGCTGCCTTCGCCCATCACGGCGCCTTCGAGGTGGCTGTTGGCCTTGATCACCGCACCTTTGCGCAGGGTGCTGTTCTTGATTACACAATTAGGGCCGATCTGCACATCGTCCTCGATGACCACCTTGCCTTCGAGAATCACGTTGATGTCGATCAGCACGTCGCGGCCCACGGTAACTTCACCGCGTACATCGAAACGTGCCGGGTCGCGCAGGGTCACACCCTGGGCCATCAGCCGGCGGCCTTCGCGCAGCTGGTAGTGACGCTCCAGTTCGGACAGCTGGCGACGGTCATTGGCGCCCTGCACCTCCATCGGGTCGTGCGGCTGTTCGGTGGCCACCACCAGGCCATCGGCCACCGCCATGGCGATGATGTCGGTCAGGTAGTACTCGCCCTGAGCATTGTTGTTCGACAGGCGGCCCATCCAGTCGGCCAAGCGCGAAGCTGGCAGGGCCAGAATACCGGTGTTGCCTTCCTTGATTGCTTTCTGCGCATCGTTGGCGTCCTTGTGCTCAACGATGGCGTTAACCTTGCCTTGCTCGTCACGCACGATGCGGCCATAGCCGGTCGGGTCGTCGAGAGTAACCGTCAGCAGGCCCAGCTGCTGCTCGTTGGCCTTGGCCAACAGACGCTGCAGGGTCTCCACTTCGATCAACGGCACGTCGCCGTAAAGCACCAGCACGGTATCGGCAGTCAATGCCGGCAGTGCCTGGGCAACTGCATGGCCGGTACCCAGCTGCTTGTCTTGCATGACGAAGTTCAGGTCATCAGCGGCCAGGCGCTCGCGCACCAGTTCGGCACCATGGCCAATGACCACGTGAATACCTTGCGGCTGCAGCTGTCGCGCGCTGTGGATAACATGGCCGAGCATGGAGTTGCCGGCTACCGGGTGCAGCACCTTGGGCAGCGCCGAGCGCATACGGGTGCCTTGGCCGGCGGCGAGAATTACGATATCGAGTGACATTACTGGCTACCAATCCTGGGCGGTCAGCTACGTGACCAAAATAGAAATTCAGAAAAAGAAAAAGGGTAGCCGAGGCTACCCTTTAACTCAATCGCAACGGAAGTACCTGGCGTAAGCCGGATTACTTGCCTCTGCGCAATTGCTGGACAGTACGCAGCTGAGCAGCAGCCTCGGCCAGACGTGCGGCGGCAGCGCCGTAGTCGAAATCCGAGCCTTTAGTGTTCAGCGCGTTCTCGGCAGCCTTGAGGGCTTCCTGAGCCTGAGCTTCGTCCAGGTCGGCAGCACGTTGCACGGTGTCGGCAAGTACCTTCACCATGTTTGGCTGCACTTCGAGGAAGCCACCGGAGATGTAGAACACCTCTTGAGTGCCACCCTGCTTGGTCAGCGTGATCGGACCAGGCTTGAGATTGGTGATCAGCGGCGCGTGGCCTGGAGCGATACCCAGATCGCCCAGGTTGCCGTGCGCTACTACCATCTCGACCAGGCCGGAGAAGATTTCTCCTTCCGCGCTGACGATGTCGCAATGGACTGTCATAGCCATCTGCTTGCCTCAACCTGATTAGCGCCCCTTGCGGGGCGCCGGGATTACAGTTTCTTGGCTTTCTCGATCGCTTCGTCGATGCTGCCGACCATGTAGAACGCTTGTTCTGGCAGGTGGTCGTAGTCACCTTTGAGGATGCCGCTGAAGCCAGCGATGGTGTCTTTCAGGGAAACGTACTTGCCTGGCGAACCGGTGAAGACTTCGGCCACGAAGAACGGCTGCGACAGGAAGCGCTGGATCTTACGAGCGCGGGCTACCAGTTGCTTGTCGGCTTCGGACAGTTCGTCCATACCCAGGATCGCGATGATGTCTTTCAGCTCTTTGTAGCGCTGCAGAACATACTGAACGCCACGAGCGGTCTCGTAGTGCTCGTTGCCAATCACGTTCGGGTCCAGCTGGCGCGAAGTCGAGTCCAGTGGGTCGACCGCTGGGTAGATACCCAGGGAGGCGATGTCACGGGACAGAACGACGGTGGCGTCCAGGTGGGCGAAGGTGGTCGCTGGCGACGGGTCGGTCAGGTCGTCCGCAGGTACGTATACGGCCTGGACGGAGGTGATCGAACCTTCCTTGGTGGAGGTGATACGCTCTTGCAGAACGCCCATCTCTTCAGCCAGGGTCGGCTGGTAACCTACTGCCGAAGGCATACGGCCCAGCAGTGCGGATACTTCGGTACCGGCCAGGGTGTAACGATAGATGTTGTCGACGAACAGCAGAACGTCGTTACCTTCGTCACGGAACTTCTCGGCCATGGTCAGGCCGGTCAGCGCTACGCGCAGACGGTTTCCTGGTGGCTCGTTCATCTGACCGTAGACCAGCGCTACCTTGTCGAGAACGTTGGAGTCCTTCATCTCGTGGTAGAAGTCGTTACCCTCACGAGTACGCTCACCCACACCAGCGAACACGGAGTAACCGCTGTGTTCCATGGCGATGTTACGGATCAGTTCCATCATGTTTACGGTCTTGCCGACGCCGGCACCACCGAACAGACCAACTTTACCACCCTTGGCGAACGGGCAAACCAGGTCGATAACCTTGATGCCGGTTTCCAGCAGGTCGTTGCCGCCTGCCTGGTCAGCGAACGAAGGCGCTGGCTGGTGGATACCGCGACGCTCTTCTTCGCCGATCGGGCCGGCTTCGTCGATCGGGTTGCCCAGTACGTCCATGATACGGCCCAGAGTGGCCTTACCAACAGGAACGGAAATGGCAGCGCCGGTGTCAACGACATCCAGACCGCGCTTCAGGCCTTCGGTCGAGCCCATCGCAATGGTACGAACCACGCCGTCGCCCAGCTGCTGCTGAACTTCCAGGGTGGTTTCCGCGCCTTGTACTTTCAGCGCGTTGTATACACTCGGCACGACGTCACGTGGGAACTCCACGTCGATGACGGCGCCGATGATTTGAACGATACGTCCGCTACTCATAGCTGGATCCTCTGAATTTTTGAACCGTTAAACCGCGGCAGCGCCGCCGACGATTTCCGAGATCTCCTGGGTGATCGCAGCCTGACGCGCCTTGTTGTAGATCAACTGCAGCTCTTTGATCAAATCACCGGCGTTGTCTGTGGCGTTCTTCATGGCGATCATCCGGGCCGCTTGTTCAGCAGCGTTGTTCTCGACCACCGCCTGGTATACCTGCGACTCCACGTAACGCACCATTAAGCCGTCCAGCAGCTCTTTTGCGTCGGGTTCGTACAGGTAATCCCAGTGATGCTTGAGATCCTGATCCGGGGTTGCCACCAACGGTACCAATTGCTCGACCGTCGGTTTTTGGGTCATGGTGTTGATGAACTTGTTCGAAACCACCGAAAGGCGATCGATACGGCCGTCCAGGTAGGCGTCCAGCATCACTTTGACGGAGCCGATCAGATCATTGATCGATGGCTCTTCGCCCAGGTGGCTGATCGCGGCTACAACGTTGCCGCCAAAGATGCGGAAGAAAGTCGCACCCTTGCTGCCGATCACGCACAGGTCGATTTCAACGCCCTGTTCGCGGTTTTCGTTCATGTCCTTGACCAGGGCCTTGAACAGGTTGGTGTTCAAGCCACCGCACAGACCACGGTCACTGCTCACCACAACATAACCGGCGCGCTTTACAGGGCGCTCGATCATGAACGGGTGGCGGTATTCCGGGTTGGCGTTGGCCAGATGACCGATCACCTGGCGGATACGCTCCGCGTAAGGACGGCTAGCAGCCATGCGCATTTGTGCCTTGCGCATTTTGCTGACCGCCACTTTCTCCATGGCGCTGGTAATTTTTTGCGTGCTTTTGATGCTCGCAATCTTACTGCGAATCTCTTTTGCGCCTGCCATGTATCACCTATCAGGTTAGCAAGCGGGGGCCTGGGCCCCCGCTGCGGCTTACCAGGTCTGGGTGGCCTTGAACTTCTCGATACCGGCTTTCAGGCCAGCGTCGATTTCGTCGTTGAAGTCACCCTTCACGTTGATCTTCGCCATCAGTTCGGCGTGATCACGGTTGAAGAAGGCGATCAGAGCTTGCTCGAAGCTGCCGACCTTGGAGACTTCTACGTCAGTCAGGAAGCCACGCTCAGCGGCGTACAGCGACAGGGACATGTCCGCGATGGACATTGGCGCGTACTGCTTCTGCTTCATCAGCTCGGTTACGCGCTGACCATGCTCCAGCTGCTTGCGGGTCGCTTCGTCCAGATCGGAAGCGAACTGGGCGAATGCAGCCAGTTCACGGTACTGAGCCAGAGCGGTACGAATACCACCGGACAGCTTCTTGATGATCTTGGTCTGAGCGGCACCACCTACGCGGGATACCGAAACACCGGCGTTCACTGCAGGGCGGATGCCCGAGTTGAACATGGCCGATTCCAGGAAGATCTGACCGTCGGTGATGGAAATCACGTTGGTCGGAACGAACGCGGAAACGTCGCCAGCCTGGGTTTCGATGATCGGCAGGGCGGTCAGGGAACCGGTCTTGCCAGTGACTGCGCCGTTGGTGAACTTCTCGACGTACTCTTCCGAAACGCGCGATGCACGCTCCAGCAGACGGGAGTGGAGATAGAACACGTCACCTGGGTACGCTTCACGTCCTGGTGGACGGCGCAGCAGCAGGGAGATCTGACGGTAGGCAACGGCCTGCTTGGACAGGTCATCGTAAACGATCAGGGCGTCTTCACCGCGGTCACGGAAGAACTCGCCCATGGTGCAGCCGGCGTATGGCGCCAGGAACTGCAGTGCGGCGGATTCCGAAGCACTGGCAACGACCACGATGGTGTTGGCCAGGGCGCCGGATTCTTCCAGCTTGCGAACGATGTTGGCAACGGTGGAACGCTTTTGGCCGACTGCAACATAAACACAGAAAATACCGGAGTTTTTCTGGTTGATGATGGCGTCGATGGCCATGGCGGTCTTGCCGATCTGACGGTCACCGATGATCAGCTCACGCTGGCCACGGCCGACAGGGATCATGGCGTCGACGGACTTGTAGCCAGTCTGTACAGGCTGGTCTACCGACTTACGCCAGATCACGCCTGGGGCTACTTTCTCGACCGCGTCGGTCTGGGTGTTGCCCAGCGGACCTTTGCCGTCGATCGGGTTGCCCAGTGCGTCAACGACGCGACCCAGCAGTTCCTTACCAACCGGAACTTCCAGGATGCGGCCGGTGCACTTGGCGCTCATGCCTTCGGCGAGGGTGTCATAGGCACCCAGGATCACTGCACCTACGGAGTCTTGCTCCAGGTTCAGGGCCATGCCGTAGACGCCGCCAGGGAACTCGATCATTTCGCCGTACATGACGTCGGCCAGACCGTGGATCCGCACGATACCGTCGGAAACCGAAACGACGGTACCTTCGTTACGGGCTTGGGAGCTCACATCGAGGTTGTCGATGCGGCCCTTGATGATTTCACTAATTTCGGAAGGATTGAGTTGCTGCATTGCTCTGCTGCCCCTTCAAACTCAAGATTTCAATGCTTCGGCCAGTTTCGCGATTTTGCCGCGAACCGAGCCATCGATTACCAGGTCACCAGCGCGGATGACGACGCCGCCAATCAGGCTGGCATCCTCCGACGCGTGCAGGCGCACTTCCTGGCCTAGCCGTGCACTGAGAACCTTGGCGAGTTTGTCTTGCTGTTCTTGGTTCAACGCGAAGGCACTGGTGACTTCCACGTCCACGGATTTCTCTTGCTCGGCCTTGTACAGGTCGAACAGAGCGGCAATCTCCGGCAGGAGCAGGAGACGGTCGTTTTCCGCGGCAACATGAATGAAATTCTGTGCCTGTGCATTGAACTTGTCACCGCACACGTCAATGAACGTGGCGGCCTTTTCTGCGCTCGTCAGTCGCGGGGCCTTGAGCAGGCGCTGCATGGTGTCGTCTTGCGACACCGCAGCAGCCAGGCCGAGCATGGCTGACCAATTGGCCAGTTGCTGATGGGCCTGGGCATGCTCAAAGGCAGCCTTAGCGTAAGGTCGGGCCAACGTGGTCAGTTCTGCCATGATCGCCCTCGCTTAAATTTCAGCGGCCAGTTTGTTAACCAGCTCCGCATGCGCGTTTTGATCGATTGTGGCGCCAAGGATCTTTTCAGCACCGCCAACAGCCAGGGCACCCACTTGGGCACGCAGGGCGTCTTTAGCGCTGTTCAGTTCCTGTTCGATCTCGGCCAGAGCCTGAGCCTTCACACGGTCAGCTTCGACGCGGGCCTGGTCACGGGCTTCCTCGACAAGCTGAGCAGCGCGTTTCTTGCTTTGCTCAATGATTTCGGCTGCCTGTGCTTTAGCTTCACGCAGTTGCTGACCCACTTTCTCTTGGGCCAGCTCCAGGTCGCGAGCTGCGCGGTTGGCAGCGTCCAAGCCGTCAGCAATCTTCTTTTGGCGCTCTTGCAGAGCAGTGATGACCGGAGGCCATACATACTTCATGCAGAAGAGTACAAAAATCAGAAAAGCAACGGATTGGCCAATCAGGGTTGCATTAATGTTCACGCCAACACCTCGCTCGGTCTTTGGTTCATCACAGCTATCAACTCGTGGTTAACGAGTGATTAGCCGGCGATTTGACCAACGAACGGATTCGCGAAGGTGAAGAACAGAGCGATACCAACACCGATCATGGTTACGGCGTCGAGCAGACCGGCAACGATGAACATTTTAACCTGCAGCATTGGAACCATTTCTGGCTGGCGAGCAGCGCCTTCCAGGAACTTGCCGCCCAGCAGGCCGAAACCAATGGCGGTACCCAGAGCACCCAGGCCGATCAGCAGAGCAACAGCGATAGCGGTCAGACCAACTACAGTTTCCATCTTTCCTCCCGACTTTTACGTCGTATTGGTTAGGTTTTTAAGTTGAAGCGGTAAAACAAATCGTTTGGTACAGCATGCCCTTGCGGACTTTTTAAGCCCTCCCCCCAAACGGGCGAGGAAGGCTATCAGACACGCCAGGCGGTCTTAATGGTTATCTTCGTGAGCCATCGACAGGTAGACGATGGTCAGCATCATGAAGATGAAAGCTTGCAGGGTGATGATCAGGATGTGGAACACAGCCCACGCCCATTGCAGCACCACACCCAGGCCGCTCAGCCAGAGCAGGCCCGAGCCGAACATGACAGCGATCAGGATGAACACCAGTTCGCCGGCATACATGTTGCCGAACAGACGCAGTGCCAGCGAGATCGGCTTGGCGATCAGGGTGACGAATTCCAGCAGGAAGTTGACCGGAATCAGCAGGATCTGCACGAAGATGTTCTTGCTGCCGAACGGGTGCAGGGTCAGCTCACCGATGAAGCCGCCCAGGCCCTTGACCTTGATGCTGTAGAAGATGATCAGGGCGAACACGCAGAAGGCCATGGCCAGGGTCGCGTTCGGGTCGGTGGTCGACACGGCGCGGAACGGAATGTGCGGATCACCGGAAATCAGGATGGCCAGCTGAGGAATCCAGTCGACCGGTACCAGGTCGACGGCGTTCATCAGGAATACCCAGACGAAAATGGTCAGTGCCAGCGGTGCGATTACCGGGCTACGGCCGTGGAAGGAGTCCTTCACGCTGCCGTTGACGAAGTCGACCATCACTTCCACGAAGTTCTGCAGGCCGCCAGGCTGACCGGAAGTCGCCTTCTTGGCCGCCATGCGGAAGATGAACAGGAAGATCAGACCCAGCGCAACGGACCAGCCAAGGGTGTCCAGGTGGAACGCCCAGAAGCCCATTGCCTTGGCTTCTGCAGCCGAATGGGCGAAGCCCCAGCTGCCGTCTGGTAGTTGACCGTAGGTCAGGTTCTGCAAGTGGTGCTGGATATAGCCCGAAGCGGTTTCTGCTGCCATGGTTGCCTCAAACGCCCTAAGGTCTCGAAAGTCTTTTATTCATTAGCAGTGGCGCGAACCAGCTGACCATGAGGGTCAGCAGGAAGACGCCGAATACTGCTAACGGCGCCAATGGCTTCACTCCTGCGAAGGTCAGTGCAAACAACACTGCCGTCAAAATCATTTTGCCTGCCTCGCCAGCGTAGAACGACTTGACGATGGCCTGCGCTGCCCGGGCTCCGCTAAAGCGAAATGCCTTCCAGGCGAAGTACAGATTGGGTAGCCAGGCAATCAAACCTCCGCAGAGACCTGAATATCCACTGACCGCCCCTTTCCACTGCCACAACACCAACGTTGCCAGCAGCGCTACAACAAATTGAGTCAGCAGTACCGGAAAAACCGCCCAGCGATGGAAAGGCAGGCGGTTTGGCGTGCGTATTTCCATCACAACTGCTCCTCGGAAGTCGACCAACAAGTCAGCAATGACTTGGCATAATTTGTGCCGACAAAATGCGCGCAGAGTATAGGGGTGGATTAACCCCTATTCAACTCTTCGGTAGTGATTTCCGACTGCGCGCTACAACGGGAATTGTTTCAGCGGATGTGAGCAAGCACGCCTTGCAACTCGTCAAGCGAGTTGTAGCGAATAACCAATTGGCCTTTGCCCTTGTTGCCATGACGGATCTGAACGGCCGAGCCCAGGCGCTCTGCGAGCCGCTGTTCAAGGCGTGCGATATCCGGATCAGGTTTGCTCGGTTCGACCGGATCAGGCTTGTCGCTGAGCCACTGACGGACCAGTGCCTCGGTTTGGCGCACGGTGAGGCCACGTGCGACAACATGACGCGCCCCCTCCTCCTGACGGTTTTCGTCCAGGCCGAGCAATGCACGGGCGTGGCCCATCTCCAGGTCGCCGTGGGCGAGCATGGTCTTGATCGCCTCAGGCAGGGTGATAAGGCGCAGCAGGTTGGCGACGGTTACCCGCGACTTGCCCACGGCGTCGGCCACCTGTTGCTGGGTGAGTTCGAATTCCAGCTGCAGGCGCTGCAGGGCCAGGGCCTCTTCCAGCGGGTTGAGGTCTTCGCGCTGGATGTTCTCGATCAGCGCCATGGCGATGGCGGCTTCGTCGGGCACTTCGCGGACCATGGCCGGGATCTTGTCCAAGCCAGCCTGCTGGGTGGCGCGCCAGCGGCGCTCACCGGCGATGATCTCGTAGCGGTTGCCATCGATCGGGCGCACCACGATCGGTTGCATAACGCCATGGTTGCGAATCGAATGCGCAAGCTCTTCCAGCGCCTCCGGGTCCATGTCCCGGCGAGGCTGGTACTTGCCACGCTGGATCAGCTCGACCGGCAGGTGTTGCAGTTCTTTCTGGTCGATCTTCACGGCCTGCTCTTCGAGCGCGCTGACGGAAGGACCACTGAGCAGTGCATCCAACCCACGTCCGAGACCCCGTTTCTTGACGGCCATACGGATTCCTTAAGTTGTTTGTGCAGTGCGTGATTGACGGCGTTGACGGCGGACCAGTTCCCCAGCCAGGGCCAGATAAGCCAGCGCGCCGCGCGATTGCTTGTCGTAGGCCAGGGCCGGCATGCCGAAGCTGGGGGCCTCGGCCAGGCGAATGTTGCGCGGAATGACCGTGTCGTACAGCTGCGGGCCAAAGTGCTCCTTCAGCTGCGCCGATACATCGTTGTTCAGGCTCAGGCGCGGATCGTACATGGTCCGCAGCAGGCCCTCGATCTTCAGCTCCGGGTTCAGCCGGGCGGCGATGCGCTTGATGTTATCCACAAGGTCACTGAGGCCTTCCAGTGCGTAGTACTCGCACTGCATCGGGATAATCACGCCATCGGAAGCGACCAGGGCGTTGAGCGTGAGCATCGACAGCGACGGTGGGCAGTCGATGAGGATGTAGTCGTAGTTCTCGCGGATCGGCGCCAGGGCGTTGCGCAGGCGGCTCTCCTTGACCTGCATTTCCAGCAGCACCACTTCGGCGGCGGTCAGGTCACGGTTGGCCGGCAGCAACTGGAACCCACCGTGCTCGGAGTAATGCATGGCCTGGGCCAGGTCGCATTCCCCGATCAGCAGGTCGTAGACCGAATGCTCGAGCTCGTGCTTGTCCACACCGCTGCCCATGGTTGCGTTGCCCTGCGGATCGAGGTCGATCAGCAGCACACGACGCTTGGTCGCGGCCAGCGAGGCGGCGAGATTGATACAGGTGGTGGTCTTGCCCACACCACCTTTCTGGTTCGCGATTGCGAATACCTTAGCCATTGATGCGCGTGTTCCCAGTCATGCCTTGCGGCGCAGTATCAGCAGATGGCGCTGGCCCTGGCAACCCGGAACGGTCAGGGCCTGCTCGCTTTCCACTGTGAAGTCTGCGGGCAATGCTACCAGTTCATCGGCAGGATGCAGCCCCTTCATTGCAAGCCATTGCGTCCCGGTGTCGCCAAGGTGGCGGGTCCAGTTGGTGAAGTTCTCCATGCTGCTGAAGGCACGGGAGACAATTCCGTTGAACGGTTGTGCCGGCTGGAAAGCCTCGACCCGGCTGTGGATAACCGTGAGGTTGTCCAGCTTTAGCTCCATTTTCACCTGGGTCAGGAAACGGGTCTTCTTGCCATTGGCATCCAGCACCGTCACGCGTTTGTGCGGATGCAGGATAGCCAACGGAATGCCGGGCATGCCACCGCCACTGCCGACATCCAGCCAATTATCACGCTCGCTGTGGATAAACGACATGACGCTGAGGCTGTCGAGCAGATGGCGCGACACCATCTCGTCCGGGTCGCGCACGGCAGTCAGGTTGTAGGCTTTGTTCCATTTGATCAACAGGGCCAGGTAACCAAGCAGCTTTTCGTGCTGCTCGGCGCTGAGCTCGACACCGAGCTGGCGCGCACCTGTGGACAACTCTTCAGCGTGTTGCGGGGTGACCAGGGAACTCAAGCGCTTTGCTCCAATTCGCGGCCAGCGCCGCGTTTTTTCAAGTGAATCAGCAACAGGGAAATCGCCGCCGGGGTCACGCCCGGGATGCGCGATGCCTGGCCCAAGGTTTCCGGACGGGTCTGGCCCAGCTTGCCCTGGATTTCCTTGGACAGCCCGGAAATGCTCGAGTAGTCGATATCCACAGGCAGGCGGGTGTCTTCGCTGGCGCGCAGGCGGGCGATTTCATCCTGCTGACGGTCGATGTAACCGGCGTACTTGGTGCGGATCTCGACCTGTTCGGCGACCTGTGGATCAATCGCTTCACCGCCGGTCGCCTCGATCAGGCCGGCGTAGTCGATTTCGGGGCGCGCCAGCAGGTTGAGCAGGCTGTACTCGTGGCTGAGCGGCGTACCGAACTTATCCACAACGGCCTGGCCTTGCTCGGTATTCGGCCGAACCCAGGTCGACTTCAGGCGCTGTTCCTCACGCTCGATGCCATCGCGCTTGGCACAGAAGGCGGCCCAGCGCTGGTCATCGATCAGGCCCAGTTCCCGGCCCTTTTCGGTCAGGCGCAGGTCGGCGTTGTCTTCGCGCAGGATCAGCCGGTATTCGGCACGCGAGGTGAACATGCGGTACGGCTCCTGGGTACCCAGGGTAATCAGGTCGTCGACCAGCACGCCGATGTACGCCTCATCACGGCGCGGGCACCAGCTGTCACGGCCCTGTGCACGCAGCGCAGCGTTGGTCCCGGCCAGCAGGCCCTGGGCGCCGGCTTCTTCGTAACCGGTGGTGCCGTTGATCTGGCCGGCGAAGAACAAGCCGCCGATAACTTTGGTCTCAAGGCTGTACTTGAGGTCGCGCGGGTCGAAGTAGTCGTACTCGATGGCATAGCCCGGGCGCACGATGTGGGCGTTTTCCATGCCGCGGATTGAACGCACCAGCTCCAGTTGCACGTCGAACGGCAGCGAAGTGGAAATACCGTTGGGGTACAGCTCATGGGTGGTCAGGCCTTCCGGCTCGATGAACACCTGGTGGCTTTCCTTGTCGGCGAAGCGGTGGATCTTGTCTTCGATCGACGGGCAGTAGCGCGGGCCGACACCTTCGATCACGCCCGAGTACATCGGCGAACGGTCGAGGTTCGAAGCAATGATCTCGTGGGTGCGCGCATTGGTGTGGGTAATCCAGCAGCTCACCTGGCGCGGGTGCATTTCGGCATTGCCCATGAACGACATCACCGGGATCGGGGTATCGCCTGGCTGCTCGGTCATCACCGAGAAGTCCACCGAACGGCCGTCGATGCGTGGCGGGGTACCGGTTTTCAGGCGGCCGACGCGCAGCGGCAGTTCACGCATGCGGTGTGCCAGGGCGATCGAAGGTGGATCACCGGCGCGACCGCCGGAATGGTTTTGCAGACCAATGTGGATAAGGCCGCCGAGGAATGTACCGGTGGTCAAGACCACCGATTCGGCGAAGAAACGCAGGCCCATCTGGGTTACCACGCCTTTGACCTGGTCCTGCTCGACGATCAGGTCGTCACAGGACTGTTGGAATATCCACAGGTTCGGCTGGTTTTCCAGGATTTCACGCACCACTGCCTTGTAGATGGCGCGGTCGGCCTGTGCACGGGTGGCGCGTACGGCCGGGCCCTTGCGGTTGTTCAGAACGCGGAACTGGATGCCGCTCTTGTCGGTAGCCAGCGCCATGGCGCCGCCGAGGGCATCGATCTCTTTGACCAGATGGCTTTTGCCAATACCGCCGATGGCGGGGTTGCAGCTCATATGACCGAGGGTTTCCACGTTATGGGTCAGCAGCAGGGTTTTCACACCCATGCGTGCAGACGCAAGCGCAGCCTCGGTACCGGCATGGCCGCCGCCGATGACGATCACTTCAAAACGGGAAGGGAAATCCACCACGCACCTCGTGCCTGTTTTTGCGAATAGAGAAGGTAAGCGGACAAGTATAGGGACTTACCCCCCTTTAAAGAAACCGTCTGAGCAAATTTTGACCAGTCTGTGGATGAGTGGCAAACAACAGAAATCAAAAAGGAAAAATTTAAAAAAGCTTTGTTTTTATGTTTATTCTTATACACAGACTTATCTGTGGATAAGGTCCTACAGCCCTTAAGTCACGCTGTGTAGAGAGAAATTAAACCCTGTGGTTGGAGTGCCATGAGGGCTATGGATAACGCGATTTAGCCTGTGGATTAAATGGCTATTTACCCACAGGCGGGTTTGTCCTCAAAAAAAGAGCCTGCTTATCAACGGAGCTGAAGGTGAGTTTTCCACAGGGCTCCTGAGAGCGGTTTGGTGTCTGTGTATGAAAAAATGTGAGCTTGCACGGGCCTCTTCGCGGGTAAACCCGCTCCCACAGGAGGGTAACCACCCCGGAAAGCAGAGGCTTGTCTTGGGGGGAGCTGGCTTGCCGGCGATGAGGTCGTGCGGCAAATGCATAAATTTCAGGCAAAAAAAAGCCGCTCCCGAAGGAGCGGCCCGTGGCCTTGCCTGGCTGTGGACTATTTACCGATGCAGAAGCTGGAGAAGATCCGCCCCAGCAAGTCATCCGAACTGAATGCCCCGGTGATCTCGCCCAGGGCGTGCTGCGCCTGACGCAGGTCTTCCGCTAGTAGCTCTCCCGCGCCCGCCAGGGTCAGTTGTGCACGGCCATGCTCCAGGTGCTCGCTGGCCTGGCGCAGCGCATCCAGATGGCGCCGGCGGGCGCTGAAACCGCTCTCGGCCGTCTGTTCATAACCCATGCAGGCCTTCAGGTGGTCGCGCAGCAGCTGCAGCCCTGCATCGTCGCCCTTGGCGCTGAGGGTGATGGTCACATGGCCGTCATCGCACTGTTCCAGTGCTACCCGTTCACCACTCAGGTCGGCCTTGTTGCGAATCAGCGTGACCTTGGCCGGGTCTGGTCGCTGGTCGAGAAACTCTGGCCACAGGGCGAACGGGTCGCTGGCCTCGGGCGCGGTGGAGTCGACCACCAGCAACACGCGGTCGGCCTCGCCAATGGCCTTCAGGGCGCGTTCCACGCCGATCTTTTCCACATGGTCATCGGTATCACGCAAACCGGCAGTATCGACTACATGCAGTGGCATGCCATCGATGTGGATATGTTCGCGCAGGATGTCCCGGGTGGTGCCGGCGATATCGGTGACGATGGCCGCTTCCCGGCCAGCCAGCTGGTTCAGCAGGCTCGACTTGCCGGCATTCGGCCGGCCGGCGATGACCACGGTCATACCGTCACGCAGCAGGGCGCCCTGCCCGGCTTCACGCTGTACGGTGGATAACTCGCCGCGCACCGCATCGAGCATCGACAGCACGTGGCCATCGGCGAGGAAGTCGATCTCTTCCTCAGGGAAGTCGATTGCCGCCTCGACGTAGATGCGCAGGGCAATCAACGCCTCGGTCAGGCTGTGCACACGCTTGGAGAACTCCCCCTGCAGCGAGCGCAGGGCATTGCGCGCGGCCTGGCTGGAGCTGGCCTCGATCAGGTCGGCGATGGCTTCGGCCTGGGCCAGGTCGAGCTTGTCATTGAGGAACGCGCGCTCGCTGAATTCACCTGGGCGGGCCAGCCGGCAGCCAACTTGTACACAGCGCTGCAGCAGCATATCCAGGACCACCGGGCCACCGTGGCCCTGCAGCTCCAGCACATCCTCGCCGGTGAACGAATTCGGCCCCGGGAAGAACAACGCAATCCCCTCGTCCAGCACCAGCCCTTCCTCGTCGCGGAACGGGCCGTAATGGGCATGCCGCGGCGTAAGCGTACGGCCGGTGATCAACTGGCCAGCCTTGGCAGCCAGAGGACCGGACAACCTGACAATACCCACACCGCCGCGGCCCTGTGCGGTGGCGATGGCAGCGATGGTTTCACGCACAGTATTCATGCTCGAAAGCCTCTACGACAAAAACGACAGATAGCAAAAACGCCCCACTAGGGGGCGTTTTTATTCACAGCTTAGCTTGGCAGCCCTGTCAAGCAGCCGCTTTTTTGCTAGCTGCTTCGATACTACGGGTGATGTACCACTGCTGAGTGATCGACAAGCAGTTGTTCACAACCCAGTACAGCACCAGACCAGCCGGGAACCACAGGAAGAAGAAGGTGAAGATGATCGGCATCATTTTCATCACCTTGGCCTGCATCGGATCCGGCGGAGTCGGGTTCAGGCGCTGCTGGATGAACATGGTGGCGCCCATGATGATCGGCAGGATGAAGAACGGATCCTTGATCGACAGGTCGGTAATCCACAGCATCCAAGGGGCCTGGCGCATTTCCACGCTTTCCAGCAGTACCCAGTACAGGGCCAGGAATACCGGCATCTGCACCAGGATCGGCAGGCAGCCGCCCAGCGGGTTGATCTTCTCTTTCTTGTACAGCTCCATCATCGCCTGGGACATCTTCTGGCGATCGTCACCAAAGCGTTCCTTCAGTGCGGCAAGCTTGGGCGCAACGGCACGCATGCGCGCCATGGAGCGGTAGCTGGCAGCCGACAGCGGGAAGAACAGGCCTTTGATCAGCATGGTCAGCACGATGATCGACCAGCCCCAGTTACCCAGCAGGCTGTGGATATGTTGCAGCAGCCAGAAGATCGGCTGGGCGATGAACCACAGGAAGCCGTAGTCGACGGTCAGTTCCAGGCCTGGGGACAACTCTTTCAGCTTGGACTGGATCTTCGGACCGGCGTACAGCATGGCGCTGGTTTCGACCTTGCCACCCGCAGGTACGTTGAGAGCCGGGCCGGTGTAGCCGATGATGTAGTTACCCTGGCTGTCCTTGCGGGTCTGAACAACGTTGTTGTCCGACTTGGCCGGAATCCAGGCGGTCACGAAGTAGTGCTGCAGCCAGGCAACCCAGCCGCCAGACACATTTTCTTTCAAACTACCTTTGTCGATGTCCTTCATCGAGACCTTTTTGTAAGGCTCGGAAGCTGTCCACAGGGCGGCGCCCAGGTAGGTTGCGGTGCCGGTGGCAGTGCTCGAAGACGGATCGCCGCTGGCGTCACGCTTGAGCTGGGCAAACATGTTGCCGCTCCAGGCCTGGCCGCTCTGGTTGTCGATCAGGTAGCTGACATTCAGGTCGTACTCACCGCGCTTGAAGCTGAAGCGCTTGATGTAGTTGACACCGTTGTCGCTGAACTTCAGGTCGACCACCAGTTGTTCCTGGCCGTCGGCCAGCTGGTAGCTCTTCTGTTCGGCAGCATACAGAGGGCGGCCGCTGGCGCGGGCATCCGGGCCGTTGGCACCGGTCAGGCCGCTTTGTGCCAGGTAAACACGCTCACCACCGTTGTCGAACAACTGGAATGGAATGTTCGGGTGGTCCTGACGGCGTGGGTACTTCGGCAGGTTCAACTGGACGATGTCACCACCGACCGGATCGATAGCCAGTTCCAGAACGTCGGTCTTGACTCGGATCAGGTCCTTGCTGAGTGCGACCGGTGCCAGTTCGGCAGGGCTCGATTCGGCGTTGGCGCTCGGTACATCGGCGCTGGCACCGTTGTTACCGGCGGGGACGCCATCGGGCAAGCCCGGAGCAACAGTGCTGGCAGCAGTATTCTGAGTCGGCAGGGCAGCCTGGCCGTAGTCATCGTTCCACTTCAGGACCATGACGTAGGACACGACTGCCAGCGCGGCGATCAGGATCGTGCGTTTAATATCCATGATTACTCGGCTATCGAAGAAGTTCGGGAGGAAGGAGCGGGTGGAACGGGGTCAAAACCACCGTCATTCCACGGATGACAACGCCCCAGGCGACGAACGGCCAGCCACCCACCACGCCAGATGCCGTGGTTTTCGATGGCTTCAAGAGCGTAACAGGAGCAACTGGGGAAGAAACGACAGTGGTTGGCCATCAGAGGACTAATGGCGTAACGGTAAAACTGGATCGGAACGAGCGCCAGTTTACGCATCTTGGCTGTCTACCCCTGCGGAATTGGCGGTTACTGCTGGAGTTGGCCGGCTGCGCGCCAGGCGTTTCCAGAGCTTGCCAAAGTGTTGGTGCAATTCCGGGTTTTCTACCTCACCCAATCCCTTGCGCGCGACGATCACAATGTCCAACCCGGCAAGCATGTGCTGGTTCAGACGAAAGGAATCGCGCATCAAGCGCTTGAGGCGATTGCGTTGAACGGCGAGCTTGACGCTCTTCTTGCCGATCACCAGACCAAGGCGTGGGTGATCGAGGCCGTTCTCGCGAGCAAGGATCAGCAGGTTTTTCCCTGGAACCTTGCCGGTTGGGGAGTCGAAGACCGCTTTGAAATGCCGGGGTGTAAGCAGTCGCTTTTCCCGACTGAAGTCCTGACTCACCACCTGTGCCGAAAAATCAAATGGCCAGACGCTTACGGCCTTTGGCACGACGACGCGACAGAACAGCGCGGCCGTTCTTGGTAGCCATACGGGCACGGAAGCCGTGGGTGCGCGCGCGCTTGATGGTGCTTGGTTGGAAAGTACGTTTCATGGCGTGTTACCTGGTTTGTCGACGACGGGCCGGGATGGCCCCCTTTTTAAGAGACCGGCGATTCTAGAGAAAGCAAGCCCATAGGTCAATTTCCAACCAGCTTTTCCATATAGAGCGTGTGATGGACGGTGCCTTCGGGTGGGCCACCGGAGGGGTGCTTGATCGGACACACGAATTGGGGACAACATGAAAAAAAAGAAGAGACATATAAAAAGCTTTTCTGAAGAATCTATAAATCTTAAGTGGATAACCTTCTGTGGATAACTTGCTTGAGGCCTTAAAATACGGGATGTACAGAGTTTTACAACTATGTTCTCAACCGGTGCTGCGCTTGTTTTCTTCATGGTCGAAAGCTGTGGATTAAAACGCCGCTTATCCACAGCTGAGTTATCAACAGGGCTGAGGTCTAGGTTGTGCATAGCCCTCATGCCGGTTTATCCACAGGGCTTATTCACAGTGCGGTAAAGCTGTTTTGGTCGATAAATGGCTGTTTTGTCATGGTTCCTAACGTGTCCACATGTGGATAACTGAACGCTCGACCGGTACAATGGCGGTTTGTTTTTGCCTCATCCGGCTTTCAAACTCAGGGGATATCCGTGTCAGTGGAACTTTGGCAGCAGTGCGTGGAGCTTCTGCGCGATGAACTGCCTGCCCAGCAATTCAACACCTGGATCCGTCCGCTACAGGTCGAAGCCGAAGGCGACGAGTTGCGCGTCTATGCGCCTAACCGTTTCGTTCTCGATTGGGTCAATGAAAAGTATCTGGGCCGCTTGCTCGAGCTGTTGGGTGAGAACGGCAGCGGCATTGCGCCTGCCCTTTCCTTATTAATAGGCAGCCGCCGCAGCTCGGCACCGCGGGCCGCGCCCAACGCGCCGGTCAGCGCCGCCGTGGCCGCTTCGCTGGCGCAGACCCAGGCGCAGGGCCAGGCACAAAAGACTGTGCCGGCAGCGCCGGCGGTCGAACCCGTCGCTGTAACGGCCTCTGAGCCTGTGCTGGTTGATGAACTGGCCGAGCCGTCCTCGCGTGACAGTTTTGACGCCATGGCCGAGCCTGCTTCGGCGCCGGCCGGCAGTGCCCGGACCGAACAGCGCACCGTGCAGGTTGAAGGTGCGCTCAAGCACACCAGCTACCTGAACCGTACCTTTACCTTCGACACTTTCGTTGAAGGTAAGTCGAACCAGCTGGCGCGCGCGGCTGCCTGGCAGGTGGCTGACAACCCCAAGCATGGCTACAACCCACTGTTCCTTTATGGCGGTGTTGGCCTGGGTAAAACCCACCTTATGCATGCTGTGGGTAACCATCTGCTGAAGAAGAACCCGAACGCCAAGGTCGTGTACCTGCATTCGGAGCGCTTCGTCGCCGACATGGTCAAGGCGCTGCAGCTCAACGCAATCAACGAATTCAAGCGCTTCTACCGCTCGGTGGATGCGTTGCTGATCGACGATATCCAGTTCTTTGCCCGCAAAGAGCGCTCGCAGGAAGAGTTTTTCCACACCTTCAACGCCCTGCTTGAGGGTGGCCAGCAGGTAATCCTTACCTCTGACCGCTACCCCAAGGAGATCGAAGGCCTGGAAGAGCGCCTGAAGTCGCGCTTTGGTTGGGGCCTGACGGTGGCAGTCGAGCCGCCAGAGCTGGAAACCCGCGTGGCAATCCTGATGAAGAAGGCTGACCAGGCCAAGGTCGAGCTGCCGCATGACGCGGCCTTCTTCATTGCCCAACGCATTCGCTCCAACGTACGTGAGCTGGAGGGTGCACTGAAGCGGGTGATTGCCCACTCGCACTTCATGGGCCGCGACATCACCATCGAGCTGATCCGTGAGTCGCTGAAAGACTTGCTGGCGCTGCAAGACAAGCTGGTCAGTGTGGATAACATTCAGCGTACCGTCGCTGAGTACTACAAGATCAAGATCTCCGATCTGTTGTCCAAGCGTCGCTCACGCTCCGTTGCGCGTCCACGCCAGGTGGCCATGGCGCTTTCCAAGGAGCTGACCAACCACAGCCTGCCGGAAATCGGCGACATGTTCGGTGGTCGAGACCATACGACCGTACTGCACGCCTGCCGCAAGATCAACGAATTGAAGGAATCCGACGCGGACATCCGCGAGGACTACAAGAACCTGCTGCGGACGCTGACGACCTGATGGCCGTCTGCGCAGCTAATTGAAGGCAAGGGACTAGACCATGCATTTCACCATTCAACGCGAAGCCCTGTTGAAACCCCTGCAACTGGTCGCCGGTGTCGTCGAGCGCCGCCAGACCTTGCCGGTCCTGTCCAACGTATTGCTGGTCGTGCAAGGCCAGCAATTGTCGTTGACCGGTACCGACCTGGAAGTCGAACTGGTAGGCCGCGTGCAACTGGAAGAGCCGGCCGAGCCTGGCGAAATCACTGTCCCGGCACGCAAGCTGATGGACATCTGCAAAAGCCTGCCTAACGACGCCCTGATCGATATCAAGGTCGATGAGCAGAAACTGTTGGTCAAGGCCGGTCGCAGCCGCTTCACCCTGTCGACCCTGCCAGCTAACGACTTCCCGACCGTGGAAGAAGGCCCGGGTTCGCTTACCTGCAACCTGGAACAGAGCAAGCTGCGCCGCCTTATCGAGCGTACCAGCTTCGCCATGGCCCAGCAGGATGTGCGTTATTACCTCAACGGTATGCTGCTGGAGGTTTCCCGCAACACCCTGCGCGCGGTATCCACCGACGGCCACCGCCTGGCGCTTTGCTCCATGAGCGCGGCGATCGAGCAGGATGATCGCCATCAGGTTATCGTGCCACGCAAAGGTATCCTGGAGCTGGCGCGCCTGCTGACCGATCCGGAAGGCATGGTCAGCATCGTCCTGGGCCAGCACCACATTCGCGCCACTACCGGTGAATTCACCTTCACCTCCAAGCTGGTGGACGGCAAGTTCCCGGACTACGAGCGCGTGCTGCCCAAGGGCGGTGACAAGCTGGTGGTCGGTGACCGCCAGGCGCTGCGTGAAGCCTTCAGCCGTACTGCGATTCTTTCCAACGAAAAGTACCGCGGTATCCGCCTGCAACTGGCTGCTGGTCAACTGAAAATTCAGGCCAACAACCCCGAGCAGGAAGAAGCTGAAGAAGAAATCAGCGTGGATTACGAAGGTAGCTCGCTGGAAATCGGCTTCAACGTCAGCTACCTGCTGGACGTGCTGGGCGTGATGACTACTGAGCAAGTTCGTCTGATCCTGTCCGATTCCAACAGCAGTGCCCTGCTGCAGGAAGCTGGCAACGACGATTCTTCCTACGTTGTCATGCCGATGCGCCTGTAACCCGTAGCAGGCGAAATGTCCCTTCGACGTATCATGGTCACCGCGGTGCGCAACTTGCACCCGGTGACACTCTCACCCTCCCCCCGCATCAATATCCTTTACGGCGCCAACGGCAGCGGCAAGACCAGCGTGCTTGAAGCCGTGTACTTGCTTGGGCTGGCGCGCTCATTTCGCAGCACCCGCCTGAACCCGGTCATCCAATATGAGCAGCCTGCCTGTACCGTATTTGGCGAAGTGCAATTGACCGAAGGCGGCACCAGCAACCTGGGTGTATCCAGAGAGCGCCAGGGGGAGTTCACTATTCGCATTGACGGGCAGAATGCGCGCAGTGCAGCACAATTGGCTGAATTGCTGCCGCTTCAGCTCATCAACCCAGACAGTTTCCGGCTGCTGGAAGGTGCCCCGAAAATACGCCGCCAGTTCCTGGATTGGGGGGTGTTCCACGTGGAACCTCGTTTCCTGCCCGCCTGGCAACGGCTGCAGAAGGCGCTGCGGCAGCGGAACTCATGGTTGCGTCATGGTACACTTGACCCAGCTTCGCAAGCCGCCTGGGACCGGGAATTGTGCCTGGCCAGCGCGGAAATAGATGAATACCGTCGCAACTACATCAAGGCCTTGAAGCCCGTCTTCGAGCGAACCCTGAGCGAACTGGTCGAGCTGGACGGGTTGACCCTGAGCTACTACCGAGGCTGGGACAAGGACCGGGAACTGCAAGAAGTACTCGCCTCCTCTCTCCTTCGCGATCAGCAGATGGGCCATACCCAGGCCGGGCCGCAGCGCGCTGATTTGCGTCTTCGTCTGGCTGCCAACAATGCAGCCGACATCCTGTCGCGTGGTCAGCAAAAACTGGTGGTGTGCGCATTGCGCATTGCCCAGGGCCACCTCGTTAGTCAGGCTCGTCGCGGTCACTGTATTTATCTCGTGGATGACTTGCCGTCCGAACTGGACGACCAGCATCGCCGCGCGCTATGCCGCTTGCTTGAAGAATTACGCTGCCAGGTGTTCATCACCTGTGTAGATCACGAATTACTGAGGGAAGGCTGGCAGACGGAAACGCCAGTTGCTTTGTTCCACGTGGAACAAGGCCGTATCACCCAGACCCACGACCATCGGGAGTGAAGGCATGAGCGAAAATCAAACGTACGACTCCTCCAGCATCAAGGTGCTGAAAGGTTTGGATGCCGTACGCAAGCGTCCCGGCATGTACATTGGCGACACCGATGATGGTAGCGGCCTGCACCACATGGTCTTCGAGGTGGTCGACAACTCGATCGACGAAGCCCTCGCCGGTCACTGCGATGACATCACCGTCATCATCCACCCGGACGAATCCATCAGTGTGCGCGACAACGGTCGCGGCATTCCGGTCGACGTGCATAAAGAAGAAGGCGTTTCCGCAGCCGAGGTCATCATGACCGTGCTGCACGCCGGCGGTAAGTTCGACGATAACTCCTACAAGGTATCCGGCGGTCTGCACGGTGTAGGTGTTTCGGTTGTGAACGCCCTGTCCGAGAAGCTGGTACTGACCGTTCGCCGTAGCGGCAAGATCTGGGAACAAACCTACGTTCACGGTGTTCCACAAGCGCCGATGGCGGTTGTCGGTGACAGCGAAACCACCGGTACCCATATCCACTTCAAACCGTCGGCTGAAACCTTCAAGAACATTCACTTCAGCTGGGACATCCTGGCCAAGCGTATCCGTGAGTTGTCGTTCCTCAACTCGGGCGTTGGCATTCTGCTGAAGGATGAGCGCAGCGGTAAGGAAGAGTTCTTCAAGTATGAAGGCGGTCTACGTGCGTTCGTCGAGTACCTGAACACCAACAAGACCCCGGTCAACTCCCAGGTCTTCCACTTCAACGTTCAGCGTGACGATGGTGTGGGTGTTGAAGTCGCCCTGCAATGGAACGACAGCTTCAACGAAAACCTGCTGTGCTTCACCAACAACATTCCGCAGCGTGACGGCGGTACTCACCTGGTGGGCTTCCGCTCTTCGCTGACCCGTAGCCTGAACAGCTACATCGAGCAAGAAGGCCTGGCCAAGAAGAACAAGGTGGCAACCACTGGCGACGACGCCCGTGAAGGCCTGACCGCGATCATCTCGGTAAAGGTGCCGGACCCTAAGTTCAGCTCGCAGACCAAAGACAAACTGGTCTCCTCGGAGGTGAAAACCGCCGTGGAACAAGAGATGAACAAGTACTTCGCCGACTTCCTGCTGGAAAACCCGAACGAGGCCAAGGCCGTCGTTGGCAAGATGATCGATGCTGCGCGTGCCCGTGAAGCGGCGCGTAAAGCCCGTGAGATGACTCGCCGTAAAGGTGCGCTGGATATCGCCGGCTTGCCAGGCAAACTTGCCGACTGCCAGGAAAAAGACCCTGCTCTTTCCGAACTGTACCTGGTGGAGGGTGACTCCGCAGGTGGCTCGGCCAAGCAAGGCCGCAACCGTCGCACTCAGGCGATCCTGCCGCTGAAGGGTAAAATCCTCAACGTTGAGAAGGCTCGCTTCGACAAGATGATCTCGTCCCAGGAAGTGGGCACGCTGATCACGGCGTTGGGCTGTGGCATTGGCCGCGAAGAGTACAACATCGACAAGCTGCGTTATCACAACATCATCATCATGACCGATGCTGACGTTGACGGTTCGCACATTCGTACCCTGTTGCTGACCTTCTTCTTCCGTCAGCTGCCGGAGCTGGTCGAGCGCGGCTACATCTACATTGCCCAGCCACCGCTGTACAAGGTGAAGAAAGGCAAGCAGGAGCAGTACATCAAGGACGACGAGGCCATGGAAGAGTACATGACCCAGTCGGCCCTGGAAGATGCCAGCCTGCACCTGGACGAGGCGGCGCCAGCAGTTTCCGGTGTGCAACTGGAAAACCTGGTGAACGAATTCCGCGGTGTGATGAAAACCCTCAAGCGCCTGTCGCGCCTGTACCCGGAAGACATCACCGAACACTTCATCTACCTGCCGGAAGTGACCGTCGAACAACTGGCTGACCACGCTGCCATGCAAGCCTGGCTGGTGAAGTTCCAGGAGCGCCTGAGCAACAGCCAGAAGTCGGGCCTGGTGTATCAGGCCAGTCTGCGCGAAGACAAGGAGCGCAACGTATGGCTGCCAGAAGTGGAAGTTACCTCCCACGGCCTGGCCAGCTACGTCACGTTCAACCGCGATTTCTTCGGCAGCAACGACTACCGCACAGTGGTCAACATCGGTTCCAAGCTGTCCAGCTTGCTGGGTGAAGGTGCCTACGTTCAACGTGGGGAGCGCCGTAAGGCGATTGTCGAATTCAAGGAAGGCCTGGACTGGCTGATGAACGAAACCACCAAGCGCCACACCATCCAGCGATACAAAGGGCTGGGTGAGATGAACCCTGAGCAGCTGTGGGAAACCACCATGGACCCAACCGTGCGCCGCATGCTCAAGGTCACCATCGAAGATGCGATCGCTGCCGACCAGATCTTCAACACCTTGATGGGTGATGCAGTAGAGCCGCGCCGTGACTTCATTGAAAGCAACGCGCTGTCGGTGTCGAACCTGGACTTCTGATCAGGTGTAGATTTACAGGCACAAAAAAGCCCGCAAATGCGGGCTTTTTTGTGCCTGTAAATCAGTAGCCACTGAGGATGTTGACGATCACACCACTGGCGATATCCACCAGCACATAGTCCCCGTTCACATACAGCCAGCGGTGATCATGCGGCGGCGCATACAGGTGACGGGCTTTCCAATTGGTCACCCAGTAACGGTCGCCACGGTAATGCGGGTCGACCGCATGGCCACGCTGCCACTGCTGATGAGGTATCGGCATGCCTTGTTGTGGTCGGAAGTTCGGGTCGCGGTAGGCAGGACCGCGGCCATTGTCATGGCGGCCCTGTTGCTGCGGCTGGCCATGCGGCGGGTTGCCCTGGTGCGACGGGCCATCATCATGCCGGTCAGGCGGGCCTGGCTGGGCGAAGCTGGCCAGAGGTGCGCTGAGCATCAGCGCGGCGCAGATCACGGTTAGGGCTTTCTTCATTTGTTGCTGTCCTCTGTACGGTTAACCAATCAGACCATGGATTTGGCCGTTCAATGTCAGGACAGAGGTAAAGGTCGGGTAAAGGTGCAGGAGGGCTGAACGCTGTGAGAGCAGCTGTCCTGCATTGATTCTCTGACTTGCGCGGTCAGTGTGGGAGCGGCCCGCGTCTGTCATCAATACCTAGTTCAGGCCGAGCGCCTTCAAGCGGCGATACAGCGTGCGTTCGCTCAATCCAAGGTGAAGGGCCAGTTCACTGCGCGAGCCCTTGAACTGTTCAAGGGCCAGCGCCAGCTCCCCTAAATCATTACGCCGTCCGCCTGACTTCACCAGCGAAGATGGCCCAATGTCTTCCGGCAAATGTTCCGGCCGAATCACCCCGTCATCGGCAAACAGACGCGCCCTTTCCAGAATATTACGCAGCTCGCGGATGTTACCCGGGAACGGATGCAACCCAAGCTGTTCCAAGGCATCGTCGCTCAACCTGGGCGCTGGCTTGCCGGCCATACGTTGCAGCAGGCTTTGCGCGAGCAAGGGCAGGTCTTCAACCCGCTCGCGCAATGCCGGCAGACGAATTGGGAAACCGCTGATGCGGTAATACAAGTCCTCACGGAAGGTGCCTTCCACAACCATCTGCCTGAGCGGTTTGTGCGTCGCCGACACCAGGCGGAAATTCGAATGCACCGTGCGCAGGCTACCCACCGGGCGGAAGCTGCCGGACTCGATCAGGCGCAGCAGCTTTACCTGCATCGCCAGCGGCACTTCGCCAATTTCGTCGAGGAACAGGGTGCCGCCATGGGCCGCTTCGGCGAGGCCGATCTTGCGCTGGTTAGCGCCGGTGAACGCGCCCTTCTCGTATCCGAACAACTCGCTCTCGAACAACGACTCGGTCAGGCCTGTGCAGTCGACCACCACCAACGGCCCGTTAGCCCTGGGGCTACCCAGGTGCACCGCACGGGCGAACAGTTCTTTGCCGGTGCCCGACTCACCCTGCAGCAACACCGGGATCTGTGCTGGCGCCGCACGCTGCAGGCTGGCCAGGGCGGCCTTGAAAGCTGGCGCCCGGCCAACCAGCCCTTGTTCCTGAGGCTGGGCCGAAGCGAGGGTGATGCTGGTCAGGCGTTCGACAAAGGCCACCACCCTGCCCTGTTCATCCAGAATCGGCCGCAGTTCGACATCCACATGCTCGGGCCCGCGTGGCGTGTGATGGATGTGCAACACCCGCTCAGGCACCTTGCTGTCCCATGCCTTGCGCATCGGGCAATGCTCGCCGGCCTGGTCGCACGGTACGGCATAGTGGTGCGAGACCTTGTGGCACTTCTCGCCCAGCGGCGCCTGGTCATGGCTACCGAACTGGCGGCGATAGGCAGCGTTGGCAGCGAGGATGTTGTAGTCGGTGTCCAGCACGATGGTCGGCAGGGCATCGTGCTCAAGGTAGGAAACCAGAGCTAGGATGAGGGGATGAGCTTCAGGCATGACGGCACCGTTTGGATGACTGGCGCAGGGTAACAAGGACTGCCAAACACTGCCATTGGCTGACAGTCGACTGCCACCTGGGCTGCCAGCATTGCAGTCAGTTGTCAGTAATGGGCCGGTTTCATTGGCCTGAGTACGGTAAAAAGCCTGGCATGCATCTTGATAAACCTCCTGGCACTGCCTACGCCTGTACAAGGCGGGGCAGATAAATTGGAGAACGTGATGATCATCGGCAACAACCTTCACGTGGACGCCTTTTTCGACAAGGCGACCTCGACCATCAGCTACCTGGTCATGGACCGTGAAACCCGGCAATGTGCATTGATCGACAGCGTGCTGGATTACGACCCCAAGTCCGGGCGCACCTGCAGCGCTTCGGCGGATCGCCTGATCGAGCGCGTGGCCGAATTGAATGCCAAGGTGCAGTGGGTGCTGGAAACCCATGTGCATGCCGACCACCTTTCAGCAGCTGCTTACCTGAAGGAAAAGCTGGGCGGCCATACCGCTATCGGCGCGCATATCACCCAGGTGCAGAAAGTGTTCGGTGCCTTGTTCAACGCCGAGCCCGGCTTTTCCCGAGATGGCAGCCAGTTCGATGTGCTGTTCGAAGATGAGGAAGGCTTTCGCATCGGCAACCTGCATGCCCGCGCCTTGCACACCCCCGGGCACACCCCTGCGTGCATGAGCTTTATGATCCAGGATGCCGGCGAGATTGCGCTGTTCGTTGGCGACACCCTGTTCATGCCCGACTACGGCACCGCACGCTGTGACTTCCCGGGCGCCGACGCCCGCACCTTGTACCGCTCGATCCGTCGCCTGCTGGCCTTCCCCGACCAGACCCGGCTGTTCATGTGCCACGATTACCTGCCAGGTGGGCGGGAGATGCAATACGTCACCACCGTGGCCGAGCAGCGCGCCAGCAACATCCACATCCATCAGGGTATCGATGAGGACAGCTTCGTCGCCATGCGCGAAGCCCGCGACAAGACGCTCGACATGCCCGTGCTTATCCTGCCTTCGGTGCAGGTGAACATGCGCAGCGGTCAGCTACCCGCGCCGGAGGAGAACGGCGTCAGTTACCTGAAGATCCCGCTGAACAAGCTGTAAGCGCCCTGCCCCATAACCAGATTTTCCAGGATTTACCGCCATGCCTGCCTTGTTGTCCCCTGCCAATACCGACCACCACAAGGTGGTCATCGTCGGTGCCGGTGCCGCTGGTATCGCCACCGCCTCCAGCCTGATCAGCCGTGACCCGTCGCTGGACGTGACCTTGATCGACCCCGCCGAGGTGCATTACTACCAGCCCGGCTGGACCATGGTCGGTGCCGGTGTGTTCAAGGCGCCGAGCACAGCCCGCACCATGGCCTCGACCATCCCGCGCGGTGTGCGCTGGGTCAAGGCGCGGGTGCAGGGTTTCGACCCGCTGGGCCAGTTGGTCATCCTCGAAGACGGCCGCGCCATCAGCTATGAACAACTGGTTGTCTGCCCTGGGCTCAAGCTGGACTGGGCAGCTATCGATGGGCTCAGCGAAACGTTGGGTCGCAATGGCGTCACCTCCAACTACCGCTACGACCTGGCACCCTATACCTGGGAGCTGGTGCAAAAGCTCAAGCAAGGCCGCGCCGTGTTCAGCCAGCCGCCGATGCCGATCAAGTGCGCCGGTGCCCCACAGAAAGCGCTGTACCTGTCTTGCGACCACTGGCTGCGCCATGGCCACCTGGGTGCGGTGAAAGCCAGCTTCTACAATGCTGGCGCGGTTTTGTTCGGTGTGGCGGACTATGTTCCCGCGCTGATGAAGTACATCGACAAGTACGCCGTGGACCTCAATTTCTCCCACCGCCTGGTAGCCGTAGACGGCCCGAACAAGCGCGCCACCTTCATGCGCAGCCTGCCTGATGGCAGCAGCGAAACCAGCATCGTGGCCTTTGACATGCTGCATGTTGTACCGCCGCAGGTGGCGCCGGACTTCATTCGCGAAAGCCCTTTGGCCGACAGCGCCGGCTGGGTCGATGTCGACCCGCATACCCTGCGCCATCGCAAATACACCAACGTTCATGCCCTGGGCGACGTGGCCAATACCAGCAATGCCAAGACCGCTGCGGCTGCGCGCAAGCAGGCACCGGTAGTGGCCAACAACGTGCTGGTTGCGTTGGGCAGGTTGCCGACCCTGGCCCAATACGATGGTTATGGCTCGTGCCCGCTTACCGTCGAGCGCGGCAAGATCGTGCTGGCCGAGTTCACTTATGGCGGCAAGCTGGCACCGAGCTTCCCCAACTGGCTGCTGGATGGCCGCAAGCCAACGCGCCTAGCCTGGCTGCTCAAGGCGCAGGCGCTGCCACCGTTGTACTGGCAAGGCATGCTCAAGGGCCGTGAGTGGCTGGCGCGCCCGCAGCTGGTAGCCGAGGGTGGGCAGTGATCGAACATCAATTGTTGGGGGCGGGCCTGGGCGCAATAATCGGCGCGGTGCTGGCATTGACCGGCGCAGGCGGAGGCATTCTCGCCGTGCCTTTGCTGGTGTTCGGCCTGGGGCTGTCGATGGTCGAAGCGGCACCGGTAGGCCTGTTGGCGGTGGGCCTGGCCGCGGCGGTAGGTGCCGTACTGGGCTTGCGCCAGGGGCTGGTGCGCTACCGGGCGGCGCTGTTCATCGCATTGGTCGGTGTGGTGGCGGCGCCGTTCGGGTTGATGCTGGCGCACCGTCTGCCCAATACACCTTTGCAGTTGGTGTTCGCCGGGGTGCTGGTGTACGCCTGCCTGCGTATCTGGCGCAAGGCGGCCAAAGAACTGCGCGGCGAAGCCAATGACGCCCATCGCTTTATCGAGCCCTGTGTGCTGAACCCGTTGCAGGGCCGTTTACGCTGGACCCTGCCCTGTGCACGCGCGTTGGCTTTCACGGGGGCTTTGTCTGGGTTGCTGTCCGGCTTGCTTGGCGTTGGCGGTGGGTTCGTCATCATCCCGGCCCTGAACCGCTACACCAACCTGCGCATGGCCAGCATCGTCTCCACCTCACTGGCTGTGATCGCTCTGGTCTCTACCGGCAGCGTAGTCACCGCCAGCCTTGCAGGTGTCATGCACTGGCAGGTCGGCGCTCCGTTCGCCATCGGCGCGGTACTCGGCCTGCTGCTGGCGCGGCCATTGGCGGCCAGGCTGGCCGGGCCGCGCTTGCAGCAGATGTTTGCCGTGGCAGGTTGGGCCGCTGCCCTGTTGTTGGCTGGCAAGGCGCTACTGGGCTAGCAGCTCGCTCTGTTCAGCCGCGCACAGCGCCAGCAGGTAGTCCCACACCACCCGCAGGCGCACCGACTTGTGCAGTTCGCGGCGGGTGCAGATCCAGTAGCTGCGCTGGATGGTTTCGCCAGGCAGCACGCGTACCAGGGTTGGGTCATGGCGGGCCATGTAGTTGGGCAGCACGGCGATCCCCAACCCGGCACGGGCGGCGGCCTGCTGGGCGATCACGCTGGTGCTGCGAAATACCACATTGGGTGCCCGGCAGAAGCTGTTGAGAAACAGCAGCTCCTGGCTGAACAGCAAGTCGTCGACGTAGCCGATCCAGCTGTGTCGGGCCAGGTCCTCGCGGTTACGCAATGGCGGCGCGCGGTCCAGGTAAGCCTGGCTGGCGTACAAGGCCAGGCGATAGTCGGTGAGCTTGCGGGTGATCAGCAGGTCGGCGTTGGGCCGTTCCAGGTGGATGCTGATCTCCGCCTCGCGGTTGAGGATGCTGACGAAGCGCGGCACGGCCACCAGTTCCACTTCCAGGCCTGGGTAGCGCTCGAACAGCGCGTTCATGCGCGGGGTGAAGAACATGATGCCGATGCCTTCGGTCACCCCTAGGCGAATCTTGCCTAGTGGGGTGATGGCCTGAGTGATTTCTTCCTGCGCCAGCAGGGCGACGTTCTCCATGGCTTCGGCATGCTTGAGCAGGGCCTGGCCCGAGGGGGTCAGCTCGTAGCCTTGGGCATGCTGCACGAACAGCGCAGTGCCCAGGCTTTGCTCGATGCTCTCGATGTGCCGGGCCACGGTGCTGTGGGTGGTGTTGAGGCGCTTGGCGGCGGCAAGCAGGCGGCCGCTGCGCTGCAACTCGAGGAAAAACCGCAGATCGTTCCAGTCGAACATGCTGATCCTTGTGGCTGTTCGTCCGGCCTCTTCGCGGGCACGCCCGCGAAGAGGCCAGCACAGACTTACCGCTGTGCTAAAACGCACAGCGGCTGCGCGAAATCTCGTGTTTCCCCCACGAAATTACTCACTAAGATGGATCGGGACAAGAATAAAAAACAGGCCCGAGGTTGCACATGCCATCAGCCGATTCTGTCTTCGACTACGTGGTCGTAGGGGCCGGCCCTGCCGGTTGCCTGCTGGCCAATCGTTTGTCTGCCGACCCTTCCTGCCGCGTGCTGCTGCTGGAAGCGGGTGGCCGCGACAACTATCCCTGGATCCACATCCCCGTCGGTTATCTCTACTGCATCGGCAACCCCCGCACCGACTGGTGCTTCAAGACCGAGGCACAGCCCGGCCTGGGCGGCCGTGCGCTGGGTTATCCACGGGGCAAGGTGCTCGGTGGCTGCTCCTCGATCAACGGCATGATCTACATGCGCGGCCAGGCCGCCGACTATGACCATTGGGCCGAGCAAGGCAACGACGGCTGGGCCTGGAAAGACGTGCTGCCACTGTTCAAGGTCAGTGAAAACCACTTTGCTGGTGCCAGCGAACACCATGGTGGTGATGGCGAGTGGCGGGTCGAGCGCCAGCGCTACAGCTGGCCAATCCTCGATGCCTTCCGCGATGCCGCCGAACAAAGCGGCATTGGCAAGGTCGATGACTTCAACACTGGCGACAACCAAGGCTGTGGATACTTTCAGGTCAACCAGCGCAGCGGTGTGCGCTGGAATGCCTCCAAAGCGTTCCTGCGCCCGATCAAGGGCCGCCCCAACCTCACCGTGCTGACCGGTGTTCAAGTTGACCAGGTATTGCTCAACAACACCCGGGCACGGGCTGTGAAAGCGTTCTGGCAAGGCGCCTGGCACGAGTTTGCCGCGCGCCGCGAAATCATCCTCTGTGCGGGCGCCGTGGGTTCGCCCGGTATTCTGCAGCGCTCCGGCATTGGCCCTCGCCAGCTGCTGGAGGGCTTGGGCATTGGCGTACGTCACGACATGCCAGGCGTCGGTGGCAACCTGCAGGACCACCTGCAACTGCGGCTGATCTACCAGGTCCGTAACACCCGTACCTTGAACCAAATGGCCAACAGCCTATGGGGCAAGATGGGCATGGGCCTGCGCTACCTCTACGACCGCAGCGGCCCGTTGGCCATGGCGCCAAGCCAGCTGGGCGCATTTGTGCGCTCCAGCCCGGAGCAGGCCACCGCCAACCTGCAATACCACGTGCAGCCGCTGTCACTGGAGCGCTTTGGCGAGCCGTTGCATCAGTTCCCGGCCTTTACTGCTTCGGTGTGCAACCTGCGCCCGGTCAGCCGCGGGCGTATCGATATCCGCAGCACTGACATGAACAGCACGCCGCTGATCGACCCCAACTACCTCAGCGACCCCCAGGACCTGCGCGTTGCCGCCGATGCCATCCGCCTCACCCGGCGCATCGTCCAGGCCCCTGCCCTGGCCGCGTTCGAGCCCAAGGAATACCTGCCGGGCCCGTCGCTGCAAACCGAAGAAGATCTATTCGAAGCTGCCGGCAAGATCGGCACCACCATCTTCCACCCGGTCGGTACCTGCCGCATGGGCAATGGCGCCCTGGACGTTGTGGATAACCAGCTGCGTGTGCATGGCATCCCCGGCCTGCGCGTGGCCGATGCCTCGATCATGCCGCAAATCACCTCCGGCAATACCTGTTCACCCACCCTGATGATCGCCGAGAAGGCGGCGCAACTGATCCTCAAAGGAGCTGCTACTCAGACCTACTTGAACGAAGACGCGTTACCGACCCCCTGACCCGGGTGCGTGCAGTAGCGGCAGCTTGCGGTCGAAAGCTGCCGACAGTGGAACAACAAGAATAATCACTGTGGCCTACGGGCCGAGGACAGCAACGATGTCGGATTACATCCAAGAGCAGGGTGCGGCGGCCAGCAGCTCCAGCCGCCGTGAAGAACGCAAGATCATTTTCGCGTCATCCCTCGGGACGGTTTTCGAGTGGTATGACTTTTTTCTGTACGGCGCGCTGGCAGCGGTTATCAGCAAGCAGTTCTTTGCTGGCGTCAACGACACCACCGCTTTCATCTTCGCCCTCATGGCCTTTGCCGCCGGCTTCCTGGTGCGGCCGTTCGGTGCGCTGGTGTTCGGCCGCCTGGGCGACATGATCGGGCGCAAGTACACCTTCCTGGTCACCATCGTGCTGATGGGCCTGTCCACCTTCGCCGTGGGGCTGTTGCCCACCTATGCCAGCATCGGCATCGCCGCACCGATCATCCTGGTGATCCTGCGCATGCTGCAGGGGCTGGCGCTGGGCGGTGAGTATGGTGGTGCGGCTACTTATGTGGCCGAGCATGCGCCAGCTGGAAAGCGCGGTTTCCACACCGGTTTCATCCAGTCCACCGCTACCCTTGGCCTGCTGCTGTCGCTGCTGGTGGTACTGGGTAGCCGCTATGTGAGCGGCGACCAGTTCGAGACCTGGGGCTGGCGCCTGCCGTTCCTGCTGTCGATCGTGCTGCTGGCCATCTCCACCTGGATCCGCATGAGCATGCACGAGTCGCCGGCTTTCGTGAAAATGAAGGCCCAGGGCAAGGTCAGCAAATCGCCGATCCGTGAATCGTTCACCTCTTGGCCGAACCTGAAAGTGGTGCTTACCGCACTGTTCAGTATCAACGCCGGGCAGGCCGTAACCTTCTACACGGCGCAGTTCTACGTACTGTTCTTCATGACTCAGATGCTGAAGATGGACCCGGCCCAGGCCAACACCCTGCTGATTATCAGTGTGGTGATCGGTGCGCCGTTCTTCGTGTTCTTTGGCTGGTTGTCGGACCGTATCGGCCGCAAGCCGATCCTCATGCTTGGCCTGCTGCTGGCCACGGTGCTGTACTTCCCGCTGTTCAAGGCGCTGAGCCACTATGCCAACCCACAGATCGACGCGGCCAGCCGGCAGGCGCCAATCGTGGTCACTGCCGACCCGCAAGGCTGCACCTTCCAGTTCGACCCGGTAGGCAAGGCACGTTTCGACAGCCCATGCGACAAGGTCAAGACCTTCCTGGTCAAGCAGGGCCTGCCGTACAGCTCCGTCAACGTGGCGGGCAGTGATGTGGTGGTCAACATTGGCGACAAGACCATCGACGGCTTCGACGAAGCGGCCATGCGTGCGGCGGTGGAACAGGCCGGCTACCCGGCCAAGGCCGACCCAGCGCAGGTCAACCAGGTGATGGTGGTGGTGTTGATCGTGGCGATGATCCTGATCGCGACCATGACCTATGGCCCGCTGGCGGCGGTGATGGTCGAACTGTTCCCCACCCGCATCCGCTACACCTCGATGTCATTGCCCTACCACATTGGCAATGGCTGGTTCGGTGGCTTCCTGCCTACGGTGTCGTTCGCGCTGGTGGTGTACACCGGGGATATCTTCTATGGGCTGTGGTACCCGATATTGGTCACCGGCATCAGCCTGGTGGTGGGGATCTTCTGCCTGAAAGAAACCAAGGATGTGGATATCGATAAGATCTAACGACTGAAGGGGCCCCAGGATTTCTGCCTTGATGCACAAATTGCTGGGGCTGCTTTGCAGCCCTTTCGCGACACAAGGCCGCTCCTACACAAAGCGATCCGTGCTTGCATGGACCCATAAAAAAACCGGCTGTAAAAGCCGGTTTTCTTATACCCCGAAAAAACTTATGCACGATTTTCAGAAAAATGTCATACACAGAAATAAACAGCTAATTCAATAACTTAGCGCTAACTTCAAGCATTCGATCGAAAAATTGCTCACAAGTTATCCACAGATGCTCAGGCCATCTGTTCCTGGGGTTTTTCCTCTGCTGGTGGCAGCGAACCCATGGCCCGCTGGGTTGCCTCGTTCCATGCTGCGGCGCGGTCGTTGAGCTCGGCGATGGCACGTGGCCCGCTGCCGTTGGCATACATCGGCTCGCCAATGACTACCTCGATGGTGCCAGCGCGCTTGCCCCAACCGTTCTTCGGCCAGAACTTGCCGGCGTTGTGGGCAATCGGCAGTACCGGCAGCCCGGCATTCACCGCCAGCGCGGTACCGCCGCGGGAGAACTTGCCGATGGTGCCGAACGGCACGCGGGTGCCCTCCGGGAAGATCAGCACCCAGGTCTTTTGCTTGAGCAGCTCATCACCCTTGCTCGCCACCTGGCGCAGCGCTTCCTTAGGGTTGTCGCGGTTGATCGCGATCGGTCGCAGCATGGCCATGGCCCAGCCGAAGAACGGCACGTACAGCAGTTCGCGCTTGAGCACCTGGCTCAATGGCGAGAAGTACTGGGAAAGGAAGAAAGTTTCCCAGGTGCTCTGGTGGTTGGACAGGATCACGCAGGGCTCAGCCGGCACGTTCTCGGCGCCAGTGATCTTGTAGTCGATACCCAGGACAGTGCGCACCAGAAACAGCGCGCAGCGGCACCAGTACACGTTGATGAACTTGTAGCGCTTGGGGAACGACAAAAACGGCGCGACGAAGAAGCTCAGCGAGCACCACAGCAGCGAACTGGTGCCCAGCAGCAGGTAAAAAAGAAAGATTCTGATCGCCTGCAGGATCGACATAGTGGCTTGTACCATTGCGGGTCATGCCCGCCTGAGAAAAGTGCGCCCGAAGGCGCACTGTTTAAATTAGTTCTCTGGCGATAGCTGCCAGATCGTCGAAAATCAGTGTAGTTTCCGGGACGCCTTTTTCCAGGGTCCGCTCGCCCTTGCCGGTTTTCACCAACACGGGTTGTGCACCGACGGCCAGGGCGGCCTCCAGGTCACCTTTGCTGTCGCCGACAAACCAGACGCCTTCAAGGCCAACCTGGTAATGCTCGGCAATCGCCCGCAGCATGCCAGGCTTGGGCTTGCGGCAATCGCAGCCCTCATCTGGCCCATGCGGGCAATACACGATGTGGCCCACCTCGCCGCCCTGCTCGGCCACCAGCTCGCGCAGGCGCGTGTGCATGGCCTCGAGGGTTGCCAGCGGGTAGTAGCCACGGGCAATGCCGGACTGGTTGGTGGCCACGGCCACCGTCCAGCCCGCCTTGCTCAACTGCGCGATCGCTGCGACCGAGCCAGGGATCGGCACCCACTCTTCCAGCGTCTTGATGTAGGCGTCGGAGTCGTAGTTGATCACCCCGTCACGGTCGAGAATCAGCAGTTTCAAGGCTTACCCCAGCAGCGAAATGTCAGCCACGCCCAGGAACAGGCCGCGCAGGCGGCTGAGCAGGGCATAACGGTTGGCACGTACCTTGGCGTCTTCGGCGTTGACCATCACCGCCTCGAAGAAGGCGTCGACCGGGTCACGCAGGGCCGCCAGGCGGGCCAGCGATTCGCTGTACTGGCGTGCAGCAGCCATCGGTTGCACGGCCTGGTCGGCCTGCTGGATGGCCGAATACAGGGAGAACTCGTTGGCATTGTCGAAGTACTTTGGCTCGACCTGGTCGGCGATGGCGCCTTCGGCCTTGCTCAGCAGGTTCGACACGCGCTTGTTCACCGCAGCCAGGGCTTCGGCTTCCGGCAGCTTGCGGAAGGCCTGCACGGCCTGTACGCGTTGGTCGAAGTCCAGGGCGGAGCCTGGTTGCAGGGCACGAACCGACAGGTAGGTGGCCACGTCGATGCCTTCGTCTTCATAGCGCGCACGCAGGCGGTCGAAGATAAACTCCAGCACCTGCTCGGACAAACCGGCAGCCTTGACCTTGGCACCAAACTGCTTCACCGCGAACTCGACCGCACCGGTCAGGTTCAGGTCCAGCTGCTTCTCGATCAGGATACGCAGCACGCCCAGGGCAGCACGGCGCAGGGCGTACGGGTCTTTGCTGCCGGTAGGCAGCATGCCGATGCCGAAGATGCCGACCAGGGTGTCGAGCTTGTCGGCAATGGCCACGGCAGCACCGGTGAGGGTCTGCGGCAGCTCGGCGCCAGCACCGCGCGGCATGTACTGCTCGTTCAGGGCCAGGGCAACGTCTTCCGGCTCACCGTCGTTGAGCGCGTAGTAGTAACCGGCTACACCCTGCATTTCAGGGAACTCGCCGACCATCTCGGTGGCCAGGTCGCACTTCGACAGCAGGCCGGCACGGCCGGCGCGCTGGGCGTCGCCGCCAATCAGCGGGGCGATGAAGGCGGCCAGCTTGGAAACGCGCTCGGCCTTGTCGTACACGGTGCCCAGCTGAGCCTGGAACACCACGTTTTTCAGGCGCTCGTTGAAGGTTTCCAGCGGCTGCTTCTTGTCCTGCTTGAAGAAGAACTCGGCGTCGGTCAGGCGTGGGCGCACGACCTTCTCGTTGCCTTGCACGATCTGCTTCGGGTCACGGCTTTCAACGTTGGCCACGGTGATGAAGCGCGGCAGCAGCTTGCCTTCGCTGTCCAGCAGGCAGAAGTACTTCTGGTTGTCCTGCATGGTGGTGATCAGGGCTTCCTGCGGCACTTCGAGGAAACGCTCCTCGAACGAGCACACCAGCGGCACCGGCCACTCGACCAGGGCAGTCACTTCGTCCAGCAGCGCCGGTGGCACGATGGCTGTGCCTTCCTGCTGCATGGCCAGCTCGGCGGTACGCTTGCTGATCAGCTCGCGGCGCTCGGGGAAGTCGGCCAGCACGTAGGCTTTGCGCAGGTCTTCGACATAGTTGGCCGGGGTAGTGATGAGCACGTTTTCCGGGTGGTGGAAGCGGTGGCCACGGGATTCACGGCCGGCTTTCTGCGACAGGATGGTGCAGTCGACCACCTGGTCGCCCAGCAGCATCACCAGCCACTGGGTGGGGCGCACGAACTCTTCACGGCTGGCCGCCCAGCGCATGCGCTTGGGGATCGGCAGGTCGTTCAGCGAATCTTCGACGATGGTCGGCAGCAGGCCGGCGGTGGCCTTGCCCGGAATGTGCTGGGAGAAACGCAGCTTGGGGCCGCTCTGGTCGATTTCGGCCAGTTCCACGCCGCACTTCTTGGCGAAGCCCAGCGCAGCCTGGGTCGGCTCGCCGTCTTTGAAAGCAGCCTGCAGGGGCGGGCCGTCGATGTTGATGCTGCGGTCAGGCTGCTGCACATCCAGCTGGCGGATCAGCACGGCCAGGCGACGCGGCGCGGCGTATACCTGCTTGCCGGTGTAGTTCAGGCCAGCGGCCTGCAGGCCTTTCTCGATACCGGCCAGGAAGGCGTCGCCGAGGCTGGCGAGGGCCTTGGGTGGCAGCTCTTCGGTGCCCAGTTCTACCAGGAAATCTTGAGCACTCATTGTGCAGCCTCCAGCTTAGCCAACACTTCGTCACGCAGTTCAGGGGTGGCCATCGGGAAGCCCAGGCGTGCACGGGCTTGCAGATAGCTTTGTGCCACGTCCCGGGCCAGGGTACGTACGCGCAGGATGTAGCGCTGGCGCTCGGTTACCGAGATGGCGCGGCGGGCGTCCAGCAGGTTGAAGGTGTGCGAGGCCTTCAGCACCATTTCATAGGTCGGCAGCGGCAGCTCCAGCTTGATCAGGCGGTTGGCTTCGCTTTCGTAGAAGTCGAACAGTTCGAACAGCTTGTCGACGTTGGCGTGTTCGAAGTTGTAGGTCGACTGCTCCACTTCGTTCTGGTGGAACACGTCGCCGTAGGTGACCTTGCCGAACGGGCCGTCGGCCCACACCAGGTCGTACACCGAGTCGACGCCCTGGATGTACATGGCCAGGCGCTCCAGGCCGTAGGTGATTTCACCGGTGACCGGGTAGCACTCGATGCCGCCTACCTGCTGGAAGTAGGTGAACTGGGTGACTTCCATGCCGTTGAGCCAGATTTCCCAGCCCAGGCCCCAGGCGCCGAGGGTCGGCGATTCCCAGTTGTCTTCGACAAAGCGAATGTCGTGGACCAGCGGGTCCAGGCCGATGGCTTTCAGCGAGCCGAGGTACAGCTCCTGGAAGTTGGCCGGGTTCGGCTTGAGCACCACCTGGAACTGGTAGTAGTGCTGCAGGCGGTTGGGGTTTTCGCCATACCGCCCGTCGGCAGGGCGACGGCTAGGCTGCACATAGGCGGCGTTCCAGGTTTCTGGACCCACGGCGCGCAGGAATGTAGCGGTGTGGAAAGTGCCGGCGCCTACTTCCATATCGTAGGGCTGAAGCACCACACAACCTTGAGCTGCCCAGTAGTTTTGCAGGGCGAGGATCAGGTCTTGGAAGGTACGCACGGCTGGCGTAGGCTGGCTCACGAAATTCACCTGTATCTGGGGATGCGGATGTAAAGAGCGGGAGTATAACCTGATTCGCCTCGCCCTCTACTCATTGGAGCCTTATGCCACGCTGCTTTTGGTGTACCGACGATCCGTTGTACCAGGCTTACCATGACCAGGAGTGGGGAACGCCCCAGCGTGACCCGGCATTGCTGTTCGAGATGCTTTTGCTCGAAGGGTTCCAGGCGGGGCTGTCGTGGATCACTGTTTTGCGTAAACGCGAGCGTTATCGCGAGGTGATGCATGGCTTCGATCCGGTGAAACTGGCGGCCATGAGCGACGAACGTATTGAAGAACTGATGCAAGATGCGGGCATCATCCGCAACCGCCTCAAGCTCAAGGCTGCCCGGCGCAACGCGCAGGCCTGGCTGGCTGTGGATAACCCCGCCGAATGGCTGTGGTCGTTCGTTGGCGGCGCGCCGAAGATCAACCACTTCACCGGCCGCAGCGAGGTGCCGGCGGTGACCGATGAAGCCAAGGCGATGAGCAAGGCCCTGCAGAAAGCCGGCTTCACCTTCGTTGGCCCGACCATCTGCTACGCCTTCATGCAGGCCACCGGCATGGTCATGGACCACACCACCGATTGCGATCGCTACGCCGCCTTGTTGCGCTGAGGGGTTACAATGCGCGCCTTGCTGAAATAAGGAATTCGCCTGTGGAAAAGTTCAAGGGCGCCCTGATGGTCGGGGTGCTGCGTCTGTTTGCCAAGCTGCCCTGGGGCGCTGTGCAGCGTGTCGGCGCCGGTATCGGCTGGCTGATGTGGAAGATTCCCAACGGTTCGCGCAACGTGGTGCGGATCAACCTGGCCAAGTGTTTCCCCGAAATGGACCCGGTTGCCCGTGAGCAACTGGTGGGTCAGGCCCTGCGGGATATCGGCAAATCCTTCGTCGAAAGTGCCTGTGCCTGGATCTGGCCGCCGCAGCGTTCGCTGGAGCTGGTCAAGGAAGTGCACGGCCTGGAAGTGCTGGAGCAGGCACTGGCCTCGGGCAAGGGCGTGGTGGGTATCACCAGCCACCTGGGCAACTGGGAAGTGCTGAACCACTTCTACTGCAACCAATGCAAACCGATCATCTTCTACCGCCCGCCGAAGCTCAAGGCGGTGGATGACCTGCTGCGCGAGCAGCGGGTGCAGATGGGCAACCGCGTGGCGCCTTCAACCAAGGAAGGCATCCTGAGCGTGATCAAGGAAGTGCGCCGCGGTGGCCAGGTAGGTATCCCGGCTGACCCGGAGCCGGCCGAGTCGGCAGGTGTGTTCGTGCCGTTCCTCGGCACCCAGGCACTGACCAGCAAGTTCGTGCCGAACATGCTGGCCGGGGGCAAGGCGGTGGGGGTGTTCCTGCATGCGCTGCGGCTGCCGGATGGTTCGGGCTTCAAGGTGTTCCTCGAAGCGGCGCCGGAAGAGATGTACAGCACCGACGTGAACGTGTCGGCGGCGGCGATGAGCAAGGTGGTCGAGCGCTATGTGCGTGAGTACCCGAGCCAGTACATGTGGAGCATGAAGCGCTTCAAGAAGCGCCCGGCTGGCGAGCCGCGCTGGTATTGAGATTTCTGGGGGCGCTTCGCGCCCCTATCGCGACACAAGGCCGCTCCCACATCGATCGGTGTACGCAGGACCTTTGTGGGAGCGGCCTTGCGTCGCGATGGGCTGCAAAGCAGCCCCGGCGATTTCAGACTTTGTTGAGCTTCTTCAGGAACACGGCCATCTCTTTCTCGGCCTGCTTGTCACCATGGGCCTGCGCCGCAACGATCCCGTCCTCCCAAGCCTTGCGCGCCGCCGGCAAGTCACCGACCAGCTGATACGCCTTGCCCAGCAGCTTCCACGCCGCCGAATACTTCGGGTCCTGCTCTACACAGCGCGCCAGGTGCACCGCCGCCTCAGCGCCATTACCCTCATCCAGCCAGGCCTTGCCCAACCCGAACCGCAGCAACGGGTTATCCATACCCTTGGCCAGCATCTTCTCCAGCGACTCGCGCATGCTGTCTTCTCCTAGAAGAAACTCAAGCCGACGTGGAACAGCTTCTCCACATCGCGAATATGCTTTTTATCCACAACGAACAGGATCACATGGTCACCCGATTCGATCATGGTGTCGTCGTGGGCAATCATCACCTCTTCATCACGAATAATCGCGCCGATGGTGGTGCCCGGTGGCAGGGCGATGTCTTCGATGGCCTTGCCGACCACCTTGCTCGATTTGGAATCGCCGTGCGCCACCGCTTCGATGGCCTCGGCCGCGCCGCGCCGCAGCGAGTGCACACTGACGATGTCACCGCGGCGAACGTGCGCCAGCAGGGTGCCGATGGTAGCCAGCTGCGGGCTGATGGCGATGTCGATATCGCCGCCCTGCACCAGGTCGACATAGGCCGGGTTGTTGATGATGGTCATCACCTTGCCCGCGCCCAGGCGCTTGGCCAGCAGCGACGACATGATGTTGGCTTCGTCGTCGTTGGTCAGCGCCAGGAAAATATCGGCGTCGGCGATGTTCTCTTCGAGCATCAGGTCTTTGTCCGAGGCGCTGCCTTGCAGCACCACGGTACTTTCCAAGGTATCGGAGAGGTGCCGGCAACGGGCCGGGCTCATCTCGATGATCTTTACCTGGTAGCGGCTTTCGATGGCTTCGGCCAGGCGCTCGCCAATCTGCCCGCCGCCAGCGATGACAATGCGTTTATTGGTCTCGTCGATGCGGCGCAGTTCACCCATCACGGCGCGAATGTCCTTCTTCGCGGCAATGAAGAACACTTCGTCGTCGGCTTCTATCACCGTGTCGCCGCGCGGGGTGATCGGCCGGTCACGGCGGAAGATGGCCGCCACGCGGGTGTCGACGTTGGGCATGTGCGCACGGATCTGGCGCAGTTGCTGGCCAACCAGCGGGCCGCCGTAGTAGGCCTTCACCGCTACCAGCTGGGCCTTGCCTTCGGCAAAGTCAATCACCTGCAGCGAGCCTGGGTGTTCGATAAGGCGCTTGATGTAGTTGGTCACCACCTGCTCGGGGCTGATCAGCACGTCGACCGGGATATGGTCGTTGTCGAACAGCTCTTCGCGGGTCAGGTAGGCCGACTCGCGCACCCGGGCGATCTTGGTCGGGGTATGGAACAGCGAATAGGCCACCTGGCAGGCAACCATGTTGGTCTCGTCGCTGTTGGTTACCGCCACCAGCATGTCGGCGTCGTCGGCGCCGGCCTGGCGCAGCACCGTGGGCAGCGAGCCGCGGCCCTGCACGGTGCGGATGTCCAGGCGGTCACCGAGGTCGCGCAGGCGTTCGCCGTCGGTGTCGACCACGGTGATGTCGTTGGCTTCGCTCGCCAGGTGCTCCGCCAGCGTACCGCCTACCTGCCCTGCGCCGAGGATGATGATCTTCATCCGCTACTCCCTACCCTTTGTTCTTATCCGCGCGAAGCGGCGATCTTGATCAGCTTGGCATAGTAGAAGCCGTCGTGGCCGCCTTCCTGGGCCAGCAACTGGCGACCGTGGGGCTGGCGCAGGCCGGCTTCGGTGGCCAGGTCCAGCTCACGGGCGCCCGGGGTGCGGGCGAGGAAGGCATCGATCACTTCAGTGTTCTCGGTTGGCAGGCTGGAGCAGGTGGCATACAGCATCATGCCACCCACTTCCAGGGTCGGCCAAAGGGCGTCCAGCAGCTCGCCCTGCAGCGCGGCCAAGGCCGGAATATCGTCGGCTTGGCGGGTCAGCTTGATATCCGGGTGGCGGCGGATTACGCCAGTAGCCGAGCATGGGGCATCGAGCAAGATGCGCTGGAACGGCTTGCCGTCCCACCAGCTGGCAGTGTCGCGGGCATCGCAGGCGATCAGCTCGGCGTCCAGCTGCAGGCGGTCGAGGTTCTCTCGCACACGGGTCAGGCGCTTGGCTTCGAGGTCGATGGCCACCACGTGGGCCAGACCGGCTTCGGCTTCCAGCAGATGACAGGTTTTGCCGCCCGGAGCGCAGCAGGCGTCGAGCACGCGTTGGCCGGGGGCCAGCTCCAGCAGGTCGGCGGACAGTTGCGCGGCCTCGTCCTGCACGCTCACCCAGCCTTCGGCGAAGCCCGGCAGGCCTCGCACGTCGCAGGCTTCGGCCAGCACTATGCCGTCGCGGCTGTACTGGCAGGCGCTGGCGCCAACGCCTGCCTCGGCCAGCAGTGCCAGGTAGGCATCGCGGCTGTGGTGGCGGCGGTTGACCCGCAGGATCATCGGCGGGTGGGCGTTGTTGGCGGCGCAGATGGCTTCCCACTGCTCCGGCCAGAAGGCCTTCAGCGATTTTTGCAGCCAGCGCGGGTGGGCGGTGCGCACCACCGGGTCGCGCTCCATACCGGCCAGCAGTTCCTCGCCTTCGCGCTGGGCGCGGCGCAGCACAGCATTGAGCAGGCCCTTGGCCCACGGCTTCTTCAGCTTGTCGGCGCAGCCGACGGTTTCGCCGATGGCGGCGTGGGCCGGAATACGGGTGTAGAACAGCTGGTAAAGGCCGACCAGCAGCAGCGCCTGCACATCGGCATCGGCGGCCTTGAACGGCTTCTGCAGCAGCTGTGCGGCCAGCAGGTCGAGGCGCGGCTGCCAGCGTGCAGTGCCGAACGCCAGGTCCTGGGTCAGGCCACGGTCGCGTTCATCGACCTTGTCCAGTTGCGCCGGCAGCGAGCTGTTCAGCGAAGCCTTGCCACTGAGGACAGCGGCAAGGGCACGGGCGGCGGCGAGGCGTGGGTTCATTGGCCCAGCACCTTGCCGGCGGCGAACTTCTCGCGGCGGCTGTTGAACAGGTCGCTGAAGTTCAGCGCCTTGCCACCGGGTAGCTGCAGGCGGGTCAGGCTCAGTGCCTGGTCACCGCAGGCAACCACCAGGCCGTCCTTGCTTGCAGAGAGGATCTCGCCCGGGGCGCCTTTGCCTGTGGACAAGTTGGCGGCCAGTACTTTCACGCTTTCACCATCCAGGGTGCTGTGGCACACAGGCCATGGATTGAAGGCGCGGATCAGGCGCTCCAGCTCGACAGCCGGGCGGCTCCAGTCGATACGCGCTTCGTCCTTGTTCAGCTTGTGTGCATAAGTGGCCAGGGCATCGTCCTGTACTTCACCTTGCAGCGAACCGTCGGCCAGGCCGGCGATGGCCTGTACTACCGCAGGCGGGCCCATCTCGGCCAGGCGGTCGTGCAGGCTGCCGCCGGTGTCGTCGGCGCTGATCGGGGTGACCACCTTGAGCAGCATCGGGCCAGTGTCCAGGCCGGCTTCCATGCGCATCACGGTCACGCCGCTCTCGGCATCGCCGGCCTCCACGGCGCGCTGGATCGGCGCCGCACCGCGCCAGCGCGGCAGCAGCGAGGCGTGGCTGTTGATGCAGCCAAGGCGTGGGATATCCAGTACTACCTGCGGCAGGATCAGGCCATAGGCGACCACCACCATCAAGTCCGGCTGCAGCGCAGCGAGCTCGGCTTGTGCCTCGGCATTGCGCAGGGTCTGCGGCTGGAACACCGGGATGTCATGGGCCACCGCCAGTGCCTTGACCGCGCTCGGCATCAGCTTCTGGCCACGGCCGGCAGGGCGGTCGGGCTGGGTGTAGACGGCCACGACCTGGTGCGGGCTGTCGAGCAGGGCCTTGAGGTGTTCGGCGGCAAACTCTGGAGTGCCTGCAAAGACGATGCGCATGGAGTTCTCGCTTCAAAAAAGAAAAAGGCTTGCCGGAGCAAGCCTTCTGGAAGGTGGGGATCAGGCTTGCTGGCGGTGCTGCTTTTCCAGCTTCTTCTTGATCCGGTCGCGCTTGAGCTGCGACAGGTAGTCAACGAACAGTTTGCCGTTGAGGTGATCGAATTCGTGCTGCACGCACACCGCCAGCAGGCCTTCGCATTCCAGCTCGTACGGTTTGCCGTCGCGGTCCTGGGCCTTGACCCGTACCCGCAGCGGGCGGTCGACGTTCTCGTAGAAACCCGGTACCGACAGGCAGCCTTCCTGGTACTGGCCCATGTCGTGGGTCAGCTCTTCGACCGTGGGGTTGATGAAGACCCGCGGCTCGCTGCGGTCTTCGCTGAGGTCCATGACCACAACCTGCTTGTGCACGTTGACCTGGGTGGCGGCCAGGCCAATGCCAGGGGCTTCGTACATGGTTTCAAACATGTCGTCGATCAGCTGACGCAGCGCGTCGTCGAACTCCGTCACCGGCTTGGCGATGGTGCGCAGGCGCGGGTCCGGGAATTCGAGAATGTTCAAGATGGCCATAAGGTCAGGCAGTCACTGTGCGTTCGGTTGAAAACTGAGCACACATAATAAAGGGAAACGGGGATTTCAGCACCTGTGAAAGCTCGTCTAGGGTTTTCAGGGCCAGCTTATTGCCCATTCGATGGACAGGTTGTCAAAGCGTTATCAACAAAGTTATCCACAGCTTGTGCCACGTCGATGGCCCTTTTTTGATCAAGGATGATCCCCATGCAGACTTACCATTCGTCGCCTATTCCGCCTGCCGAACTGGAGGCGCGATTACGCCTGCATCGCCTGCCAGAGACCGGATTGCGACGCTTTCGCACCTTGCTGGAAGCCTTTGGCAGTGCCTCTTCGGCGCTGTGCGCACCGGCTGGCGCCTGGCGTGCATTGGGCATACCGCAGGCCACCATCGATGCCCGGCGCAGTGCCGAAGTACGCGAAGGTGCGCTTGCCGCAATGGCCTGGCTAGAGCGTCCCGGCCAGCATTTACTGATGTGGGACGGCCCTGGCTACCCGCCACTATTGGCCGAAATCGACGATGCGCCACCGCTGCTTTTCGTTGCTGGCGACCCGGCCCTGCTTGAGCGCCCGCAGCTGGCAATTGTGGGCAGCAGGCGTGCTTCACCCCCGGCACTCGACACGGCTGCGGCATTTTCCCGTTACCTGGCGCAGGCCGGTTTCACCATCACCAGCGGGCTGGCCGTGGGCATCGACGGTGCCGCTCATCGGGCCGCATTGCAGGCCGGCGGGGGCACGATTGGCGTGCTCGGCACGGGGTTGCAAAAACTTTATCCACAGCGCCATCAAGCACTTGCGCAGGCGATGATCGACAACGGTGGGGCGCTGGTTTCCGAGTACCCGCTGGATGCCGGGCCGCAGCCTGCCAACTTCCCACGGCGTAATCGCATCATCAGTGGCTTGTCGTTGGGGGTGCTGGTTGTGGAGGCCAGTCTGGCTAGCGGTTCGCTGATTACAGCGCGTTTGGCGGCCGAGCAAGGCCGCGAGGTCTATGCCATACCGGGCTCCATTCACCACCCAGGGGCCAAGGGCTGTCACCAGCTGATTCGTGATGGCGCGCTACTGGTGGAAACCGTGGAACAGATAATGGAAACCCTGCAGGGCTGGCAGAACCTGCCGCCGGCAATTGTGGATAGATTCGAGCATCCTCTGCTCGCCTTGCTGCATGCCGCGCCACAAACCAGCGAAAGCCTTGCCCATTGCAGCGAACTGCCGCTGGCTGAGGTGCTGGCGCAACTGACCGAACTGGAGCTGGATGGCCGGGTCAGCAATGAAGCCGGGCGTTGGTTTGCCCGCGTGGGCTAAGTACACTGCTCACAAGCAAGGTATATAGGCGGAGAGACAGCAATGGTGAGCAGTTTTCGTGTGCAACAAGCCGCACGTGAGATCCGGGCGGGCGCAGTGATCGCCTACCCGACGGAGGCGGTCTGGGGCCTGGGCTGCGACCCATGGAACGAGGACGCGGTGTATCGCCTGCTGGCGCTGAAGTCGCGCCCTGTGGATAAAGGGCTGATCCTGATTGCCGACAACATCCGCCAGTTCGACTTCCTGTTCGAGGATTTCCCCGAAGACTGGATCGACCGCATGGGCAGCACCTGGCCGGGGCCGAACACCTGGCTGGTGCCGCACCAGGACCTGCTGCCCGAGTGGGTGACCGGTGAGCACGACACCGTGGCGCTGCGGGTCAGCGACCACCCGGTGGTGCGTGAGCTGTGCGCGCTGGTGGGGCCGCTGATTTCCACCTCGTGCAACCCCGGCGGGCGCCCGGCGGCGAAGACCCGGTTGCGGGTGGAGCAGTATTTCCATGGCCAGCTGGATCTGGTGCTGGGTGGGGCGCTGGGGGGGCGGAAGAACCCGAGTGTGATTCGCAACCTGGCTACTGGCGAAGTTGTACGCCCAGGCTAAATACATATCCACAGGTGTGGCATGGAACCCTGTGGGAGCGGGTTCACCCGCGAAGAGGCCAGCCCAGGCAACCTCTACGAATGGCACGGACTTCGCCCGTGTTCGCGGGTGAACCCGCTCCCACAGAGGGGCAAGTTCCACGCAGATTTTTCTGATTTTGTTTCGAATGGCTGTCCGGTGCACAGTTTGGGAAACCTCCTACTGCCCGTGTCCAATGCCGTCACCTTCCCTGAACAAACCCCAGTCTCTAGCTTGCTAGCCATGCGTCGCATCGTCGGCGGTCGGTCTTTGTAGCTAGAGAGAGCCGTCGAAAATCGGCGGCAGCACTGGGAAAAATGCCGCTATTCGAAAATGCCGAATACCTCATAAGGGCCAATCTAGAGCAGATCGCGTCCAACAACCGGGTCAGAGCAGTGGAAATTGGTAGGCTCACCGCAGAACAGTTCGAAGCGATCAATAGGCAGAAAGAGGCGCAGGACTTGCCACTGCTGGAGGACCCAGGGATTGTCTTTATCGGCAGCCATGCCTACAGAAGCCGGGTGATACGGGATGGATATACCATCGATGACATGGTTCTGCAGATCAAGGCAGCGTTGGCGGCGACGTCGATCTGGAAGAGCGCTACGCGCATGACCGCTCTTCGCAGCACGATTGGTCGTGACGGTGGCTATGGCAATGAAATTTTTGATGAGGCGATTTTTGAGCTGACGGCTCGCAAGCCCAAGGCAGAGCTCTATTCGATTATCCCTAAAGGGGATAGAAACAAGCCCAAAAAATAAAGGCCGCTTAAGCGGCCTAAATGGTGGGGATGCACTCGCCCGGATAACTTGAAACTCAACCGGCGCACCAGCACATCCTCAAGAAGAAAGGCTACGCTTCCGAGTCTGTACGGTCAAGCCGGGACCATTTTCTCGCGTGCTATGCATGGGCCTCCTGTTACCGTCTGCGTGATCAGGGTTTTCTGATTGTTGCCAAAATTGCTGTCCAGCTAGTCACTTCGGAAATATCCTACGACCCGCGTCCTCTGCCATCACCTTCTCAGTGGGAACCACTGCCCTTAGGCTTAAACCGTCGCTGAATAACTTGGCGATCGGGTGTGGTAACCCGGGTTCAGAGTGATCTTGGCAGTCCATGGCGGCTGTTCGCAGGAGGCTTCGTGCCTGCTGGGTTTTAGATCTCTCACCCGGTTTACCACCCTGCGGACAGCTGCCACCCATTCGTGTGGTAACGACTGGGTGGGGCCATGAGCAGAGATCTAATGATGAAGAAAATTGTTCCAGATCCACCCCTACCCTGCACCTCCACCCGCCCCTTCGGCCGCTGCGATGCCGGCCATGATCCGCTCTTCACCGTAAACCCGAACATTTCCGCCGAGGACGCTCTGGTCCACGTAGCCCTGTACCTGCGCAGCGCCTACGAAACCGGCTACAAAGCCTTGGACTACATGCGCGAAGAAGGTCGCGGCATGTTCTGGTCGAACCTGCATGCGATTGAAATGGCGGAGGGTGTAATTGAGGCGATACTCGATGGCATCGAGTCGACCCCACCACCGACAAACCGACCCTCACAGGCATAGCGCAGCTATCGAAGCTGACGCAGTAACCTGTGGGAGCGGGTTCACCCGCGAACACCGGCGAAGCCGGTGCCATACACTGCGATGACTTCTTCGCGGGTAAACCCGCTCCCACAGGGACGTATGTGGCTCAGGGGATTAGTACAGTCGATCCTACAGTCCGACGCGCCGACAGCTCCGTCTGCGCCCTCGCCGCCTCACTCAGCGGGTACCTTTGCTGGATATCCACAACCAACTTGCCACTGCCAATCATCGCAAACAGGTCGTCGGCCATGGCCTGGGTGTTCTCGGCATTGTTGGCATAGGTCGCCAAGGTCGGCCGGGTCACATACAGCGAGCCCTTCTGCGCCAGAATCCCCAGGTTCACCCCGCTCACCGCGCCCGAGGCATTGCCAAAGCTCACCATCAACCCACGCGGCTGCAGGCAGTCCAGCGAGGTCAGCCAGGTGTCGGCACCCACACCGTCGTACACCACAGGGCATTTCTTGCCGTCGGTCAGCTCCAGCACCCGCTTGGGCACGTCTTCGCGGCTGTAGTCGATGGTTGCCCACGCCCCCAGCGCCTTGGCCCGCTCAGCCTTCTCGGCGGAGCTGACGGTGCCGATCAGCTTGGCCCCCAGCGCCTTGGCCCACTGGCAGGCCAGCGAACCGACGCCGCCCGCTGCGGCGTGGAACAGGATCACGTCGCCCGGTTTCACCTCATAGGTTTGCTTCAGCAGGTACTGCACAGTCAGCCCCTTGAGCATCACCGCTGCCGCCTGTTCGAAGCTGATGTTGTCGGGCAGCTTGACCAAGTTGGCCTCCGGCAGCGTATGCACCTCGCTGTATGCCCCCAGCGGGCCGCCGGCATGGGCCACACGGTCGCCGACCTTCAGCCGGGTCACGCCCTCGCCCACCGCCTCGACCACGCCCGCTGCTTCAGTACCCAGGCCAGAAGGCAGGGAAGGCGGCGCGTACAGCCCGCTACGGAAGTAAGTGTCGATGAAGTTCAGGCCAATCGCATGGTTACGCACGCGCACCTGCTGCGGCCCGGGCGGGGTGGGTTCGAATTCCACAAACTGCAGCACTTCCGGGCCGCCATGCTGGCTGAACTGGATACGCTTGGCCATCTCGCACTCCTGTAGTCGGGATCGGGAAAGGCCTTCTATCGGACGCCTTTGCTTGATCGCCGTCAACTGCGGCGCGCGCGCTGGCGGTGGTATGCTACGCGGCGAATTCTTCCCTGCCCGTTCCTGGTGACCCGATGACTAGCCGCACCGAGGCCGTGAAAGCCTACCTGCTCGACCTGCAAGACCGCATCTGCTCTGCCCTTGAAGCCGAAGACGGCGGTGCCCGCTTCGTCGAGGACGCCTGGGTGCGCGAAGCCGGTGGCGGGGGGCGTACGCGGGTGATCGGCGACGGCAAGGTGATCGAGAAAGGCGGGGTCAACTTCTCCCATGTGTTCGGCGCCGGCCTGCCGCCCTCGGCCAGTGCCCATCGCCCTGAGCTGGCGGGCCGTGGCTTCGAGGCGCTGGGCGTTTCGCTGGTCATCCACCCGCACAACCCGCATGTGCCCACTTCCCACGCCAATGTGCGCTTCTTCATCGCCGAGAAGGAAGGTGAAGAGGCCGTATGGTGGTTCGGCGGCGGCTTCGACCTGACCCCGTACTACGGCAATGAAGAAGACTGCATCCACTGGCACCGCGTGGCCGAGCAGGCCTGCGCGCCGTTCGGCGCCGACGTGTACCCGCGCTACAAGGCCTGGTGTGACCGCTACTTCCACCTCAAGCACCGTGGTGAGCCACGCGGCATCGGCGGCCTGTTCTTCGATGACCTGAACGAGTGGGACTTCGACACCTGCTTCGCCTTCATCCGCGCCATCGGCGATGCCTATGTCGATGCCTACCTGCCGATCATCCAGCGCCGCAAGGACACGCCCTACACTGCGCAGCAGCGCGAGTTCCAGGAGTACCGCCGTGGCCGCTACGTGGAGTTCAACCTGGTCTACGACCGAGGCACCCTGTTCGGCCTGCAGTCCGGTGGCCGCACCGAGTCCATCCTCATGTCGCTGCCGCCGCAAGTGCGCTGGGGCTACGACTGGAAGGCCGCGCCCGGCAGCGAAGAAGCGCGCCTGACTGAGTACTTCCTGCAGGACCGCGACTGGCTCGGCCAGTAAGCCTGTGCACAACCAAGGAGCCGTCATGGACCAGTACGTCGTTTTTGGTAACCCCATCGGCCACAGCAAGTCGCCGCTGATCCACCGCCTGTTCGCCGAGCAGACCGGCCAGGACCTGGAATATGCCACCCTGCTGGCGCCGTTGGACGAATTCAGCGATTGCGCGCGCGGCTTCTTCAAGCAAGGCAGCGGCGGCAACGTCACTGTGCCGTTCAAGGAGGAGGCCTACCGCCTGTGCGACAGCCTGACCCCACGGGCCCAGCGCGCTGGCGCGGTGAACACGCTGAGCAAGCTGGCCGACGGCACCTTGCAGGGTGACAACACCGATGGCGCTGGCCTGGTGCGTGACCTGACGGTGAATGCCGGGGTCGAGCTGGCCGGCAAGCGCATTCTCATCCTCGGTGCTGGTGGTGCGGTGCGGGGCGTGCTGGAGCCGATTCTGGCGCACAAGCCGCAATCGCTGGTGATTGCCAACCGTACCGTGGAAAAGGCCGAGCAGCTGGCGCGGGAGTTCGATGAGCTGGGGCCGGTGGTGGCCAGTGGGTTTGCCTGGTTGCAGGAGCCGGTGGATGTGATCATCAACGCCACTTCGGCGAGTCTGGCGGGTGAACTGCCGCCGATTGCCGACAGCCTGGTCGAGGCGGGGCGCACGGTTTGCTACGACATGATGTATGGCAAGGAGCCGACGCCGTTTTGCCAGTGGGCCGAGAAGCTGGGCGCGGCCAAAGTGCTGGATGGGCTGGGGATGCTGGCAGAGCAGGCGGCTGAGGCGTTCTTTATCTGGCGTGGGGTGCGTCCGGATACCGCGCCGGTGTTGGCTGAACTGCGCCGGCAGCTCGCTCGGGGCTGAGATTGCCGGGGCCGCGTTGCGGCCCTTTCGCGACACAAGGCCCACACATTGGATCGGCGTACGCCAAACCCTTGTAGGAGCGGCCTTGTGTCGCGATGGGCTGCAAAGCAGCCCCAAAATTTCAACCCAACCTCACTCCTCAAACCGGATCGGGCACAACGCCACACCTTCCAGCTTCTGCAATTCTTCAATCACCTGCGGCCTGGCCCGATGCAGGGTCAAACTCCCGCCCATCCGCCGCAACCGCCGCGCCTCGCGGTGCAACATATCCACACCCGAGTAATCGATGAAATTCACCTGCCGCGCATCGATCACTACATGCGGCCCCTGGCAGCGCTGCAAGCGCACCTGCAGGTAATGCGCCGCGCCAAAGAAGATCGACCCGCCCACCCGCAGCACATCCGCCTCCCCTTCACGGCTCTGCTGCACCCGTGGCCGTGAGGTGCGCTTCAGATAGAAAAACAGCGACGCCAGCACCCCGGCGTAGATCGCCGTCTGCAGCTCCAGCAACAAAGTCGCCGCCGCCGTCAGTGCCATCACCAGGAACTCCGAACGGCTGACCCGGAACAGCGCGCGAATGCCCCGGTGGTCCACCAACCCCCAGCAGATCAGCAGGATGCTGCCGGCCATTGCCGGAATCGGCAGGTGCGCGATCAACCCGGCGCCGGTAACGGCGAACAGCGCCACCCACAGCGCCGAGAACACCCCGGCCATGGGCGAGCGGGCGCCGGCCTCATAGCTCAGGCCCGAGCGGGTGAAGGAGCCTGCAGACAGGTAACCAGAGAAAAAAGCCCCGGCAATGTTCGACAGGCCTTGTGCGCGAATTTCCTGATCAGGGTCGATCAACTGTTCCGAGCGTGCCGACAACGAGCGGGCAATCGACAGGCTGGTGACCAGCCCCAGCATGCCCACCGCCACGGCACTGGGCAGCAAGCGCAGCATGAGTTCCACGTCCAGCAAGGGCAGCGGGCTGAACGGCGGCAGTTGCCCGGTGAAGGCCGCCACCCGTGGCACATGGCCAAAGTAGCCCGGCAGCAGCCAGGCCAGCAGGCTGACGGCTATCAAACTTATCAACAGGCTCGGCCAGCGTGGGCGCCAGAGTTTGAGTGCCACGCCGATCGCCACAGTGGCCATGCCGAGGATCAGCGATGGCAGGTCAACTTCGCCGGCATGGCTGGCCAGGTCTTGCACGGTCTTCAATGCCGTGGCCTGGCTGGGCAGGTCCATGCCCAGCAGGTTGGGCAGTTGGCCCAGGGCGATAACGATGGCGGCACCGAGGGTGAAGCCGAGCACCACGGAGTGGGAGACGAAATTGACCAGCGCGCCGAAGCGCAACAGCCCCAGCAGCAGCTGGAAGATGCCACCTAGGAAGGTCAGCAGCAGCACCAGGGTGATGTAGTCGGCGCTGCCGGCCACGGCCAGCGGGCTGATACTGGCGTAAAGGACGATGGAAATGGCCGCGGTTGGGCCGCAGATCAGGTGCCAGGACGAGCCCCATAGGCAAGCGATCAGCACCGGCACGATGGCTGCGTACAGGCCATATTCGGCGGGCAGGCCGGCGATCAGGGCGTAGGCGATGGATTGCGGCAGGGCGAGGATGGCACCGCTCAGGCCCACCAGCAGATCCTGGCGCAGGCTGCGGCCCGATTGGCGGGGGAGCCAGGAGAGGAAGGGCAGCAGGTGAGTGAGGCGATGCATGGGTTATCCACATTCCTTAAGTTGCACTGTCTCTCTGTGGGAGCGGGTACACCCGCGAATGCGCGGGTAGCCTCACTGCCGCATTCGCGGGTGAACCCGCTCCCACAGGATTGGTTTACAGCTTGGTTTTTACTGCTTCGCTAGCATCCCCGCCACTTTTGGTAGTCACCCCAGCCAACCACCCCTCCAGCAGCTCAGGATGCGCCTTCAGCCAAGTCTTGGCCGCTTCATCGAAGCTGGTTTTCTTGTCCACAACCTCGGCCATGATGGTGTTTTCCATGTCCAGTGTGAACTTCAGGTTACCCAGCAGCTTCGCCGCATTCGGGCAGGCTTGTGGATAACCCTTGCGGGTCAGGGTGTACACCTCGCCCTTGCTACCAAACCACTTTTCCCCACCCGTCAGGTAATGCATCTTCAGCTTCACGTTCATCGGGTGCGGGGTCCAGCCGAGGAAGGTGATGAACTGCTGCTTCTTAACCGCCCGGTCGACCTGGGCCAACATTGCCTGCTCGCTGGACTCCACCAGCTTCCACTGGCCGAGGTTGAATTCATTCTTGTCGATGATTTGCTTCAGCGACAGGTTGGCCGGTGCGCCGGAGCCAATCCCGTACAGCTTGTTGTTGAACTGGTCGGCGTGTTTCTGCAGGTCGGCAAAGTCCTTCACCCCGGCATTCCACACATAGTCGGGCACTGCCAGGGTAAATTCGGTTCCCTCAAGGTTGCGTGACAGCTGCTGCACGTCGCCATTGGCGATGAACTTGTCATGAAAGCCCTGCTGCGCAGGCATCCAGTTGCCGAGGAAGGCATCGACCTGGCCATCCTTGAGGCCGCCATAGATGATCGGCACGGCCAGGCTGTCGATCTTCACCTGGTAACCCAGGCTTTCCAGCAGCAGGCGGGCCACGGCATTGGTCGTGGCGATATCGCTCCAGCCGGGGTCGGCCATTTTCACGGTACTGCATTGCGCATCGCTGTCGGCGGCGTGGGCCGTGCTGGCGCCCAGGCCCAAGGCCAGGGCGAACACGGCGGCGGAGAACTGGTGCATGGCGGCCTCTCTTCTCAATCCATGGGTGCGGGCTGTGGGTAACGGGCCTTGCGCTCGAGGTCGTCGAGATCGATGTGGTTGCGCATGTACTGTTGGCTGGCGTCCACCAGCGGTTGGTGGTCCCAGCTTTTCAGCTTGCCGATGGCCAGCGCTTCGGCCACCAGGCGGCGGCGCCGCTGGCTGGCCAGTACCTGCTCGCGCAGGCTGGGGATATCCCACCGCTGTCGTGCTTCTTCGACAAATGCCTGCAGCAGCGCCTGGTGCTCCGGGCTGCCGGTGAGGTTCTCCCGCTCGTGCGGGTCGCGGCTCAGGTCATAGAGTAGGCAAGGGTCGTCTTCGCTGTACACGAATTTGTACGGCCCGCGGCGGATCATCATCAATGGGCCGACGGTGCCTTCGGCCATGTACTCGCCGATCACTTCGTCATGGCCGCCCTGCCCTTGCAGGTGGCCAAGCAGCGAGCGGCCATCCAGGTGCAGGGCTTTATCCACAGCGCCGCCGGCCAGTTCGACCAAGGTCGGCAGCAGGTCGCAGGTAGACACCGAGGCGCTGACCCGGCCCGCCGCAAAGTGCTTCGGCGCGTGGATGAGCAACGGCACCCGCGCCGACATCTCGAACCAGTGCATCTTGTACCAGAGGCCACGCTCGCCGAGCATGTCGCCGTGGTCGCCGGAGAACACGATCAGGGTGTCGTCGGCCAGGTTGCATTCCTCCAGGGTCTGCAGCAGCTGGCCGATGTTGTCGTCGATGTAGCTGCAGGCGCCGAAATAGGCACGGCGGGCGTCGCGAATCTTGTCCACAGGCAGCGGCTTGTTCCACAGGTCGTAAACCTTCAGCAGGCGTTGCGAGTGCGGGTCAAGTTCTGCCTGGCTGAATTCGGCACGGGGCATGGGGATATCTACACCCTCGTAGCGGTCCCAGTAGCGCTTGGGAATGGTGTACGGGTCGTGCGGGTGGGTCATCGACACCGTCAGGCAGAACGGCCGGCCATCGTTTTCGCGCACATGGTCGTACAGGTACTGGCGCGCCTTGAACACCACCTCCTCATCGAAATCCAGCTGGTTGGTGCGCACGCAAGGCCCGGCCTGCAGGACTGACGACATGTTGTGGTACCAGCTTGGGCGCACATCCGGCTCATCCCAGTTAACCGCCCAGCCGTAGTCGGCCGGGTAGATGTCGCTGGTCAGGCGTTCTTCGTAGCCGTGCAGCTGGTCCGGGCCGCAGAAGTGCATCTTGCCCGACAGCGCGGTGCGGTAGCCCAGGCGGCGCAGGTAGTGGGCGTAGGTCGGCACGTCGGCGGGGAAATCGGCAGCGTTGTCGTAGGCACCGATGCGGCTGGGCAACTGGCCGCTGACCAAGGTGAAGCGCGACGGTGCACACAGCGGGCTGTTGCAGTAGGCCGAGTCGAACACCACGGCCTGTTCGGCCAGGCGGCTCAGGTGCGGCATTAGGATCGGTGAAGGGGCGTAAATCGGCAGCAAGGGCGCGGCCATCTGGTCGGCCATGATGAACAGGATATTCGGGCGCGTCATGGTGGCTTCCATCGTTGAGGGTTATGCGAACCGCTTGCCTACCAAGATGCGACTATGGATAACATGGGTAAAGCCCATGGCGGGCAATGACTGGGATTAGCCACGCTTATGTTTGACCACCTTGCCGAGCTGTCGCTGGATACCTTGCGCGTGTTCGAGGCCGCCGCGCGGCTGCGTGGCTTTACCGCTGCGGCGCTGGAGCTGGGCACCACGCAGCCGGCGGTGAGCCAGCAGGTGAAACGGCTGGAGGCGCAGCTGGGCACGCGCCTGTTCGACCGCATCTACCGGGGTATCGAGCTGACCGAGGCGGGCCAGGTGCTGTTCGACCAGGTGCACCAGGGCTTGCAGGCCATGGATGATGGCATTGCCCAGGCCAGCGGGCGCGGCCAGCGCGAGGTGCTGCAGGTGGCCACCGACTTCGCCTTTGCGGCGTTCTGGCTGATGCCACGGTTGCAGCGCTTTCACGAGGCTTATCCACAAGTGGATGTGAGCCTGGTGACCGGTGAGCGCAGCCAGGGCATGTTGCGCCCGGACATCGATGTGGCGGTGCTGTTTGGCGACGGGCGCTTCCACCAGGGCGAGAGCCGCTGGCTGTTCGATGAGGAGGTTTTCCCGGTCTGCAGCCCCCGGCTGATTCATGGCAAGCCCTTGTCAGCCGTGGCTTTGCAACGTTTGCCGCTGTTGCATTTGAAGGGTGAGCAGGCCAGCCGCTGGTTTGACTGGGCGGGGGTGTTTCGCGGGTTTGGGGTGGCCAGCCCGCCGCCGCCGGGGCAGTTGCGGTTCGATAACTATACCTTGCTGATTCAAGCTGCAATTGCCGGGCAGGGGGTAGCGATTGGCTGGGGGCACCTGGTGGATGGGTTGGTGGAGCAAGGGTTGCTGTGCCGGCCTTTGGAGGGGAGTTTGCGCTCGGAGCGTGGGTATTACGCAGTATTGCCGCCGCGTAAACGGCGTGGGGCGTTGATCGAGCGGTTTGTGGATTGGCTGGAGCATGAGCGCAGCCTCTGACATCCCCTGGGGCCACTTTGCGGCGTGATCCCTGTAGGAGCGGGTTTACCCGCGAACACCGGCGTAGCCGGTGCCACACACCGCGTTGCCTTCTTCGCGGGTAAACCCGCTCCTACAGGCGAAAGGGCTGCGCAGCAGCCCCGGCAATCTACACCACGAAGTTCAGATGCTCGCCCCGGTGCAAATCCAGCTCCAGCATATCCACCATCCCCGCCGCGACACGCGACCACCCCGCTTCCGGCAGTGCTTGCGGCGCATTGATCAACGTCCAGCGCAGGGCACTGCGCTGCAACCCATCAACCACCTTATCCACGCATTCGCGCTCTGTTTCGCTGTACTTGCCCGGCTCATCCAGCACATTGAAATCGCCCACCAGCAACAGCCGGCGTATAGTCGTACGCTTCAGCCCTGCCACCAGTGCCTCGCTCAACTGTGCTTGCCCCGGCAGGTCAGCCGGCGCTAGCGCCGACAACAGGGCTATCACCGCCGAGCCGCCTGCCGCGCCCTGCTCCGCTTGGTCGGCATCATGCAGCCCGCCTATCTTGAAATGCAGGCCCGGGCGCGCAGCGTGGCGGTTGAGGTCGTCGACCACGGCGGTGACTTCGTGTTGGCGCTGCAGCAGCTTGGCCATCAGGGCACTGCCCAGGCTGCTTTCAGGCCCGAACAGGACCAGTTTGAACACTGGGGTTTCGGCGTTTTTCACTGCATCACTTCCTTTGCAGGTGGTGATAGTTGGACCGCAACAAGGAGTTATCGTGCAGAGGATAAAGGGTTATCACGCCCACGTGTATTACGACGCAGCGACCATGGAGCAGGCCCGTGAACTGTGTGAGGAGGCCTCGCGGCTGTTTCCCGTGACCATGGGGCGCATGCACCAGAAACCAGTGGGGCCGCACCCGGAATGGAGCTGCCAGTTGGCCTTTGAGCCGGAATTTGTTGGGGTGGTGTTGCCTTGGCTGGCGCTGTATCGGAAGGGCTTGGTGGTGTTCATGCACCCGCTGACCGGGGATGAACTGGCGGACCACCGGGATCATGCAATCTGGATGGGGGCTGTGCGGCCTTTGGATCTGTCGATTTTTGGTGGGTAGATCAAGGTAGCCTGGGCTGGCCTCTTCGCGGGCGCGCTCCCACAAGGACGGCGCAGCGCATGAGAGCGGCGCGGTCCCTGTGGGAGCGGGCATGCCCGCGAATCAAGAGACGCGGTTTAGCGACGAGCGCCACGCACCCCTTCAGCCAGTGCCGAGCACAGGCTCAGCACATCGCTCACCGCCTGCTCGCCAGTTTTAGCCTGGGCAATCTTGTCGACCAGCGCCGAGCCCACCACCACACCGTCTGCCAGGCGGGCGATGTTCGCCGCCTGTTCTGGCGTACGAATGCCGAAACCAACGCTGATCGGCAGGTCGGTATGCCGACGCAGGCGAGCAATCGCCTCGCTCACGTGCTCGGTGGTCGCCGAGCCGGCACCGGTCACACCGGCCACCGACACGTAGTAGACGAACCCGGAGCTGCGCTCCAGCACGCGCGGCAGGCGCGCGTCGTCGGTGGTCGGGGTTGTCAGGCGGATGAAGTCGATACCCGCGGTCTGGGCTGGGGTCGCCAGTTCGGCGTCATGCTCTGGCGGCAGGTCGACGATGATCAGGCCATCGACGCCGGCTTGCTTGGCTTCGGCCACGAACTTTTCCACGCCAAAGCGGTGGATCGGGTTGTAGTAGCCCATCAGCACGATCGGCGTGGTCTGGTTATCCACACGGAATTCGCGAACCATCTGCAGGGTCTTGGCCAGGGTCTGGCCAGCTTCCAGGGCGCGCAGGGTCGCCAGCTGGATAGCCACGCCATCGGCCATCGGGTCAGTGAACGGCATGCCCAGTTCAATCACGTCGGCACCAGCGGCCGGCAGGCCCTTGAGGATCTGCAGCGAGGCGTCGTAGCCCGGGTCGCCTGCGGTGACGAAGGTGACCAGTGCCGAGCGGCCTTCGGCTTTCAGCTCGGCGAAACGTTGTTCAAGACGGCTCATGCCTGTTTCTCCTGGGCGGCCATGTGGCTCATGACGGTTTGCATGTCTTTGTCACCGCGGCCTGACAGGCAGATCACCATCAGGTGGTCCTTGGGCAGCTTCGGTGCGCGCTTGATCGCCTCGGCCAGGGCGTGGGAGCTTTCCAGTGCCGGGATGATGCCTTCCAGGCGGCAGCAGGCGTGGAACGCGTCCAGCGCCTCGTCGTCGGTGATGCTGACGTATTCCACGCGCTTCACTTCGTGCAGGTAGGCGTGCTCGGGGCCGATGCCCGGGTAGTCCAGGCCGGCGGAAATCGAGTGGGCGTCGGTGATCTGGCCGTCTTCGTCCTGCAGCAGGTAGGTGCGGTTGCCGTGCAGCACGCCCGGTACGCCGCCGTTCAGGCTGGCGGCGTGCTTGTCGGTGTGTACGCCGTGACCACCGGCTTCGACGCCGATGATCTGTACGCTCGGCTCTTCAAGGAACTCATGGAACAGGCCCATGGCGTTGGAACCACCACCGACGCAGGCAACCAGGCTGTCTGGCAGGCGGCCTTCTTTCTCTTGCAGCTGGGCGCGGGTTTCCTTGCCGATGATCGACTGGAAGTCGCGGACCATTGCCGGGTACGGGTGTGGGCCAGCCACGGTACCGATCAGGTAGAAGGTGTCTTCAACGTTGGTAACCCAGTCGCGCAGGGCCTCGTTCATGGCGTCTTTCAGGGTGCCGGTACCGGCGGTAACCGGCACGATCTCGGCGCCCAGCAGCTTCATGCGGAACACGTTGGCCTGCTGGCGCTCGATGTCGGTGGCGCCCATGTAGATCACGCAAGGCAGGCCGAAGCGGGCGGCGACGGTGGCGGTGGCCACGCCGTGCATGCCGGCGCCGGTTTCGGCAATCAGGCGCTTCTTGCCCATGCGCTTGGCCAGCAGCACCTGGCCGATGCAGTTGTTCACCTTGTGCGCGCCAGTGTGGTTGAGCTCTTCACGCTTGAAGAAGATCTTCGCGCCGCCGCAGTGTTCGGTCAGGCGTTCGGCGAAGTACAGTGGGTTGGGGCGGCCGATGTAGTCGCGCTGGAAGTAGGCCAGTTCTTCGAGGAACTTGGGGTCGGCCTTGGCCGCTTCGTATTCGCGGGCCAGGTCCAGCACCAGTGGCATCAGGGTTTCGGCCACGTAGCGGCCGCCGAACGAGCCGAACAGGCCGTTGGCGTCGGGGCCGGGGCGGTATTGGGACTGGGTCATGGGGCGCTCCAGGGCGTAATGAATGAGTGATGGGCTTTACTCTAACCACGGCAAGCCCGGCTGAAAACCGATAAGATTGCGCAAACTTGTCAGAAAAACTCACAGGTAAAATGGCCCACGACCTCCCCCCCCTGAATGCCCTGCGCGCCTTTGAGGCCACCGCCCGGCTGAACAGCGTCAGCCAGGCTGCCGAAGCGCTGCACGTCACCCATGGCGCCGTCAGCCGGCAGATCAAGGTGCTCGAAGAGCACTTGGGCGTGGCGTTGTTCGTTAAGGACGGGCGCGGCATCAAACTCACAGATGCCGGCGCGCGCCTGCGTGATGCCAGTGGCGAAGCCTTCGACCGGCTGCGCAGCGTGTGTGCCGAGCTCAGCCGCGATGTCAGCGAGGCACCGTTCGTACTGGGCTGCTCGGGCAGCCTGCTGGCACGCTGGTTCATCCCGAGGCTGGGGCGGCTGCAGGCAGATTTGCCCGAGCTGCGCCTGCACCTGTCGGCGGGTGAAGGTGACCTCGACCCACGGCGGCCTGGGTTGGATGCGCTGCTGGTGTATGCCGAGCCGCCATGGCCTGCGGACATGCAGGTGCATGTGCTGGCCGAGGAGCGCATCGGGCCGGTTCTCAGCCCGCATTTCGCCGGCTTCGAGCGTTTGCAGGATGCACCTGCCAAGGCCTTGCTGGGTGAGGCGTTGCTGCATACCACCTCGCGCCCGCAGGCCTGGCCGACCTGGGCACTGGAGCAGGGGCTGGACCCGGCGGCCATCCATTATGGCCAGGCTTTCGAGCACCTGTACTACCTGCTGGAGGCTGCCGTGGCGGGCTTGGGTGTAGCGATTGCGCCACAACCGCTGGTCGCCGATGACCTGCGGGCGGGCCGTTTGAGTGCGCCGTGGGGCTTTTCACCTACCCCTGCGGCGCTGGCGCTGTGGGTGCCCCGGCGCGCCGCGGACGGGCGCGCCGAGCAGTTGGCCCAGTGGCTACGTGCAGAACTGGCGCGCCAGAGCGCCTAGTTGCGCTTGCTCAGCAGGTACGCTGCCAGCAGCCCCAGCGCGCCAATCGCCACACCGGCGGTGGTGTACGGGTGCCCCTGGGCATAGTCCCGGGTGGCGATGCCGGTCTGGCGGGTGCGGTGTTTTACTTCCTCGTAGGCATCGCTCAGCAGGCTGCGCGAGTGTTGCAGGGCGCTCTCGGCGTTGCTGCGGATTGCCTTCAGCGACTTCTGGGACTCTTCCGACGCATCATGCTTGAGGTTCTCCAGGCTTTTCAGAAGGCTTTCGATCTCCGCTTCCATGCTCTCCAGGGACGTTTTACGCAGCGAGTTGCGGTGCATGTTGACTCTCCTTTGCAGTATGGACTGTAAGGATTGCGACCTTTGGCCTTCGTGAAAGTGCGATCGAACTTTTGCCATTGATGACGCCTCGCAGGTAAACCCGGCCTGCGCTGCTAGGCTCAATTTCACCGTCATCCAAGGAGAGCGCTCATGACCGATCATCACACTTACAAGAAGATCGAGCTGGTGGGGTCTTCGCCCACCAGCATTGAAGATGCAATCAACAATGCCCTGGCCGAAGCCGGCAAGAGCATCAAGCACCTGGAGTGGTTCGAAGTGGTCGATACCCGTGGCCATATCCGTGACAACAAGGCGGCGCACTTCCAGGTCACGCTCAAGGTCGGCTTCCGCATCGCCAATAGCTGATACATCACAGGGCTGGAACAGCCCGGCGGGATGGGGTATTTAGGAAAAGGGCGCCTTGGCGGGCGCCCTTTCTGATTTCATCTGCACAAGGAAAGCGAGTGATGAACAAACTGATTCTGGCGCTGGGCCTGATGACCCTGGCCGGCGGTGCGCTGGCAGCGGGCAAGCCGTGCGAGGAACTGAAGGCGGAAATTGCGGCCAAGCTGGATGCCAAGGGTGTAACCGGCTACAAGCTGGAGATCGTCAAGAAAGGCGAACCGGCGGGCAAGGTGATTGGTAGCTGTGAGGCGGGTAGCAAGGAGATTGTGTACCGCCGCGGTTAATGTGTTGGCTTCTTCGCGGGTGAACCCGCTCCCACAGGGATATCACAGGGCCTGAGAGCGGCGCCGTACCTCTGTTGGGGGTGGGCAAGCCCGCGTAGAAGGTCACGCGGACTTGAGGGCCTGCGCCATCAGCTCATAGGACCGCACCCGGTCCGCATGCTCATACAGATCGCAGGTAAAGATCAGCTCATCCGCCCCGGTCTGCTCCAGCAGCACTTCCACCTTGGCCCGTACCTTCTGCGGGCTACCGATCATCGCCAGGCCAAGGAAGCTGCCCACCGCATCCCGTTCGTGGGGCAACCACAACCCATCCATGCTCTCCACCGGCGGCTTCTGCATCAGGCTCTGGCCGCGAATTAGCGCGAGGATGCGCTGGTACACCGAAGTGGCCAGGTACTCGGCCTTCTCATCCGTTTCCGCAACTACCATCGGAATGCCCAGCATCACATACGGCTTGTCCAGTGTGGTCGAAGGCTTGAAGTGGTTGCGGTAAACGCGGATCGCTTCATGCATGTAGCGTGGCGCGAAATGCGAGGCAAAGGCGTAGGGCATGCCGCGCATGCCGGCCAGCTGGGCGCTGAACAGGCTGGAACCGAGCAGCCACATTGGCACGTCAGTGTCGTGCCCGGGCACGGCGATCACTTTTTGATCATCGGTACGAGGGCCGAGGTAGCGCGACAGCTCCTCGACATCGTCCGGGAAGTCGTCCGGGCCGCCAGCGCGGTCGCGGCGCAGGGCGTAGGCAGTCATCTGGTCGGAACCCGGCGCGCGGCCCAGGCCCAGGTCGATGCGCCCCGGGTACAGGCTGGCCAGTGTGCCGAACTGCTCGGCAACCACCAGCGGTGCATGGTTGGGCAGCATGACCCCGCCAGAGCCCACGCGAATGCTTGAGGTACCACCGGCCAGGTAACCGATCAGCACCGCAGTGGCCGAGCTGGCGATACCGTCCATGTTGTGGTGCTCGGCCACCCAGAAGCGGTTGTAGCCAAAGCGCTCGACGTGCTGCGCCAAGTCCAGCGAGTTGCGCAGCGATTGCGCCGGGCCGGTTTCGGCACGCACCGGCACCAGGTCGAGGGTGGATATCTTCAGGTCACGCAGCTGCTTCATGAGGCCTCCGCAAAGGTGGTTGGCCAAAGGCCTTTTCAACTCTGTATGGGCACATTCGACGGATTCAATGCTTGCCGGGCGATTGATCTGAACTTGATGTAGATGACCGGCCTCTCAACCCATAAGCATGTAACCCAGCGACCAGGAGGCATCATGAAAAAGACAGCATCGGCAATCTGGCAAGGTGGCCTGAAGGACGGCCAAGGCCTGCTTTCCACGGAAAGTGGCGCGCTCAAGCAGAACCCTTACGGCTTCAACACTCGTTTCGAGGGCTCGCCGGGGACTAACCCGGAAGAGCTGATTGGCGCAGCGCATGCTGGCTGCTTTTCGATGGCGCTGTCGATGATGCTTGGTGAAGCGGGGCTGACTGCGGAGCGGATCGACACGGCTGCCGAGGTGACACTCGACAAGCTGCCTGATGGCTTTGCCATTACCGCCGTGCACCTGGTGCTCAGGGCCAAGGTGCCCGGGGCAAGCGAGGCGCAGTTCCTGGAGATTGCCAACAAGGCCAAGCAAGGGTGCCCGGTGTCCAAGGTGTTGAACGCGAAAATCAGCCTGGATGCAGCGTTGGTGGGCTGAAACGGTGCAACAGTGGCAGTTTGCTGTAGTCTAAACAGCGTCGGCAGCACGCTGCCCTTTCAGGAGCCGTTCCATGATTCGCGTAGCAATCGCCGTATTGGCTTCCCTGGTCGCCACGTCTGCGCTGGCGGCGGTGAAGCCGTGCGAGGAGCTTAAGTCCGAGATCGAGGCCAAGATCCAGGCCCAGGGGGTGTCGTCCTACACCCTGGAAATCGTGCCAAACAGCGAGGTCAAGGACCAGAACATGGTGGTCGGGACCTGTGATGGCGGGACGAAGAAGATCATCTACCAGAAGAACGACCGTTAGATTCACGATTTTGGGGCCGCTTTGCGGCCCAATCGCGACACAAGGCCGCTCCCACATAGGCCCTGCATACGCCGATCAATGTGGGAGCGGCCTTGTGTCGCGATTGGGCTGCGCGGCAGCCCCTGATCACGGTATGCAGAACACTTCGCTAGGTTCGTTCACCACCACCGTGCGGCTGGCGTCATACAACAGCACCTGCGGCTCCATCACCGGCGCCCGTGCCTCCAGGCGATAGCGCTCGCCGGCCTTGAAGTTGTCAAAGCGCACGGTCAGGTAGCAGGTACGGTCCCTGGGCTCGGTCATGATGCCGCCCGCGTAGATTTCATAATCGAAGCGCACCACCAGTTCGTGTTTGCCCGGTGTCACCTGGAAGTAACGGCCGTCATCGAGGCGCTTGCCATCGAGGCGATCGGCCATGATTACCCTGCCTGGGGTCATGGTGTAGAGGTCGACCCAGGCCTGCTTGGGGTCTACGGGCGGCAAGGGGCTGGCGCAAGCCCCCAGTGCACTGAGGGCGATCAGCATCATGGGCTGGCGCATGGCAAAACTCCCACTTGCGATTCACAAGTTACAAGCATAGCGCCGTTTGCGCAGTCAGGTGCGTTGGCAGCCTGCGGGCAGGCCCTGGCCAACCAGCTTTTGCTGGTGGTCATAGAGTTTGATCCACGGGCGGAAGCCGATGCTGCCGGCCTGCAACTGGTAACGCTGCCCCGCACCGAAGTCCTTGAAGGTCAGCTTGACCTGGCAATCGCGCCACATCGGCTCGCTGACCGGGCCGATATTGCTGGGGGTAACCGCGAACTGGTAGCGCACGGTCAGCTCATGGCTGCCGGGCTGTACTTCGAAATAACGGCTATCGGCCCAGTCGCGTTCATCGACCTGCACGGCGTCCAGCGAGGTGTCGTCGTAGGGCGTGAGGTCGATCCAGGCCTGGTTCGGGTCCGGGTCTGGCAATGTTGAACAGGCGGATAACAGCAGCAGTGAGCCGGCGACCAACAATGCACGCATGGCGAAACTCCCCCTTGGCAAGATAGTCTTTAAGCGAATCGGCCTTGAGCGAGTCAGACAGTCCCGGATGCTTCGACTTTTTCTTATTCAGCGCTCAGGCCCTGAGCCACTCGACCGCATTTTCACCCGTTTGGTTCCGCTGCTGGCGGTGATCCTGCTGAACGGTTGCAGCAGCGCCAGCTACTACGGGCAGTTGGCCGAAGGCCAGTGGCAGTTGTTGCGTGCGCGGCAGCCGGTGGAGAAGGTTGTGGCCGATCCGGCCACCTCCCCGCAGTTGCGGGCGCGCCTGGAGCACGCCGAGCAGGCACGGGTGTTTGCCAGTCAGCAGCTGAAACTGCCGGATAACCGCAGCTACCGGGTGTACGCCGACCTTGGCCGGCCCTATGTGGTGTGGAATGTGTTCGCCACGCCCGAGTTGTCGTTGCAGCCGGTGACGCATTGCTTTCCGATTGCCGGGTGCGTGGCGTACCGGGGCTATTACCAGCAAGGCGCGGCACGCGGGGCGGCGGCGTTGATGCGCCAGCAAGGCCTGGATGTGTACGTGGGCGGGGTGGAAGCTTATTCGACGCTGGGCTGGTTCGATGACCCGATTCTGTCGTCGATGGTTGGCTGGGGCGACGAGCGCCTGGCCACGCTGATCTTCCATGAGCTGGCCCACCAGCGTTTTTATGTGCAGGACGACACCGAGTTCAACGAGTCGTTTGCCTCCTTCGTCGAGCAGCAAGGCACGCGGCAATGGCGTGTGGCGCGCGGGCTTGCGGCAGTTGGCGGGGAGCAGGGGCAGCAGCGTGAGCAGTTCATCCGCTTGGTGCTGGCCAGCCGTGAGCGGTTGCAGGCGATGTATGCCGGGCCATTGGATGATGCGCAAAAGCGGCAGGCCAAGCAGGTCGAGTTCCAGCGGCTGAGGCAGGAGTACCGGCAGCTGCGTGATGGCCAGTGGGGTGGCGACAAGCGTTATGACGCCTGGATGTATGGGCCGATGAACAATGCCAAGTTGTTGCCATTCGGGTTGTATGACCAGTGGGTGCCGGCGTTTGCGGCGGTGTTCCGTGAGGTGGGTGGGGATTGGGCGCGGTTTTATCAGCGGGTGGAGCAACTCGGGCGGTTGCCGATTGAGCAGAGGAAGGCGGCGTTGCAGCGGTTGATGGTTAGCCAGTGAGATTTTGGGGCCGCTTTGCGGCCCTTTCGCGATACAAGGCCGCTCCCACAAAGATCCTGCGTACACGGGTCAATGTGGGAGCGGCCTTGCGTCGCCATGGGGCTGCAAAGCAGCCCCATGGCCCTCAAGCCTTGATAAATGCCTGATGCATCTCGGCCAAGGTAGCAAAGTGGAAAGCAGGCTCTTCGGCCATCAACTCCTCCCGGCTACCAAACCCATACCCCACCGCCACCGCCTGCACGCCATTGCTGCGCGCACCGATCAGGTCATGCTTGCGGTCGCCGATCATCAGCGTCTGCGCCGGGTCCAGCCCTTCTTCATCCAGCAGGTGGCGAATCAGTTCGACCTTGTTGGTGCGCGTGCCGTCCAGCTCGCTGCCGTAGATCACCTTGAAGTGCTGGTCGAAGGCGAAGTGCCGGGCGATTTCTCGGGCGAATTTCCACGGCTTGGAGGTGGCGATGTACAGCGTGCGGCCCTGGCCGTTCAGGGCTTGCAGCAACTCCGGCACACCTTCGAACACCAGGTTTTCGTACAGGCCGGTGACGCTGAAGCGTTCCCGGTAGAAGTTCACCGCCTCCCAGGCCTTGGCTTCGTCAAAGCTGTAGAACTGCATGAAGGCCTGCAGCAGGGGTGGGCCGATGAAGTGCTCGAGGCGGGCCAGGTCCGGCTCGTCGATGCCCAGCTTGGCCAAGGCGTACTGGATCGAGCGGGTGATGCCCAGACGCGGGTCGGTCAGGGTGCCGTCGAGGTCGAAGAGGATGTTTTGCTGGTGCATTTACGGGGTTCCACTTAAGTGCTGCGTGGCCATCATTCGCGGGTTTACCCGCGAATACGGTCATTCAGGTTGATCGTAGCCTTCGGCCAAATGCTGGTCCTTGAGCTTCACATAGTTGCTGGCGCTGTAGGCGAAGAACGCGTGTTCCTGGTCATTCAGCAGCCGGGCCTGTTTCACCGGGCTGCCCATGTACAGGTAGCCGCTTACCAGGCGCTTGCCAGGCGGCACCAGGCTGCCGGCGCCGATGATCACTTCGTCCTCGACGATGGCACCGTCCATGATGGTGCTGCCCATGCCGACCAGTATGCGGTTGCCCAGGGTGCAGCCATGCAGCATCACCTTGTGGCCGATGGTCACTTCGTCGCCGATGATCAGCGGGAAGCCGTCCGGGTTGAACGGGCCGGCGTGGGTAATGTGCAGCACGCTACCGTCCTGCACGCTGGTGCGCGCGCCAATGCGGATGCGGTGCATGTCGCCGCGCACCACGGTCAACGGCCAGACCGAGCTGTCTTCGCCGATTTCCACGTCGCCCAGGACCACCGCCGAGCGGTCGACGAATGCCCTGGGTCCAACTTTCGGAGTGTGTTGCTGGAAGCTGCGAATGGCCATGATAGCGTCTCTCATCTTTGCCGATAGGCAGGCTGCCTGCTGCGGTCGGCGTCGATTGTAATTAAGATGGGGCAGTGTTTCTTCTGCCAAGGTATCCGAACCGTGAGTGCGAACAACCCGCTTCTGCAGTCCTACGATCTGCCGCCCTTCTCGCAAATCCGTGCCGAACACGTGTTGCCGGCGATCGAAGCGATCCTGGCCGACAACCGTAAAGCCATTGCCGAAATCCTGCAGCTGCAGGGCAAGAACCCTACCTGGGCGGGCCTGGTGCTGGCCATGGACGAACTGAACGACCGCCTGGGCGCTGCCTGGAGCCCGGTCAGCCACCTTAATGCGGTGTGCAACAGCGCCGAACTGCGCGAGGCCTACGAGTCGTGCCTGCCGGCCCTGAGCGCCTACTCTACCGAACTGGGCCAGAATCGTGCGCTGTTCGAAGCCTACCAGGCACTGATCGCCAGCCCTGAGGCTGCCGGCTTCGACGTGGCGCAAAAGACTATTCTCGAGCATGCCCTGCGTGACTTCCGCCTGTCGGGTATCGACCTGCCGGCGGACAAGCAGCAGCGCTATGCCGAAGTGCAGAGCAAGCTCAGCGAGTTGGGCAGCCGTTTCTCCAACCAGTTGCTCGACGCCACCCAGGCCTGGACCAAGCACGTTACCGACGAAGCCGCACTGGCCGGCCTGACCGATTCGGCCAAGGCGCAGATGGCTGCCGCGGCTCAGGCCAAGGGTCTTGAGGGCTGGCTGATCACCCTGGAATTCCCCAGCTACTACGCCGTGATGACCTACGCCAGCGACCGCGCCCTGCGCGAAGAGCTGTACGCCGCCTACTGCACCCGTGCCTCGGACCAGGGCCCGAATGCCGGCCAGTTCGACAACGGCCCGGTGATGCAGGAAATCCTTAGCCTGCGCCAGGAACTGGCCGAGCTGCTCGGCTACAAGAACTACGCCGAGCTGAGCCTGGCTACCAAGATGGCCGAGTCCAGCGACCAGGTGCTGAGCTTCCTGCGTGACCTGGCCAAGCGTTCCAAACCGTTCGCCGCCCAGGACCTGCAGCAGCTCAAGGCCTACGCCGCCGAGCAGGGTTGCCCTGAGCTGGCCAGCTGGGACGCCGGTTACTTCGGCGAAAAGCTGCGTGAGCAGCGCTACAGCGTGTCGCAGGAAGCCCTGCGCGCCTACTTCCCGATCGACAAGGTGCTGGGCGGCCTTTTCAGCATCGTGCAGCGCCTTTACGGCATCGAAATCGCCGAGCTGAAGGGCTTCGACAGCTGGCACCCGGACGTACGCCTGTTCGAGATCAAGGAAAACGGCCAGCATGTCGGCCGCTTCTTCTTCGACCTGTATGCCCGCGCCAACAAGCGTGGCGGCGCCTGGATGGACGGTGCGCGTGACCGTCGCCGCACTGCCAGTGGCCAACTGCAAAGCCCGGTGGCCAACCTGGTGTGCAACTTCACCCCGGCTGCGCCTGGCAAGCCTGCGTTGCTGACCCACGATGAAGTCACCACCCTGTTCCACGAATTTGGCCACGGCCTGCACCACATGCTGACCCGCATCGAGCATGCCGGGGTTTCCGGCATCAACGGCGTGGCCTGGGACGCGGTCGAGCTGCCAAGCCAGTTCATGGAGAACTGGTGCTGGGAGCCGGAAGGCCTGGCGCTGATCTCCGGCCATTATGAAACCGGCGCGGCCCTGCCCCAAGACCTGCTGGACAAGATGCTGGCGGCGAAGAACTTCCAGTCGGGCATGATGATGGTGCGCCAGCTGGAGTTCTCGCTGTTCGACTTCGAGCTGCACGCCAGCCATGGCGACGGCCGCAGCGTGCTGCAGGTGCTCGAAGGCGTGCGCGACGAAGTCTCGGTCATGCGCCCACCGGCGTACAACCGCTTCCCGAACAGCTTTGCGCACATCTTCGCAGGCGGTTATGCGGCGGGTTACTACAGCTACAAGTGGGCCGAAGTGCTGTCGGCCGACGCCTTCTCGCGCTTCGAGGAAGAAGGCGTGCTGAATGCCGAAACCGGCCGCGCCTTCCGCGAGGCGATCCTGGCCCGTGGCGGTTCGCGCGAGCCGATGGAGTTGTTCGTCGACTTCCGTGGCCGTGAGCCTTCCATCGATGCATTGCTGCGCCACAGTGGCCTCACCGAGGACGCTGCGGCATGAGCGAGGTTGCAGTGAACAAGACCAAGAAACGCTTCATCGCCGGAGCGGTCTGCCCAGCGTGCAGCGAGCCCGACAAGCTGATGATGTGGAGCGAAGACGACGTCCCGCACCGCGAGTGCGTGGCCTGCGGCTTCACCGATACCCTCAATGAACAGGGCCTGTCGGTGCCCAAGGAGCTCGGTACCCGGGTCAATCAGCTGGCGCCGAAAGCGGCGCCGGCCAAGGTGCAGACCGTGCAGTTCTTCCCCAACCCCAAGCTGAAGAAACCGGCCGAGTAACGGCTGTTGGTGCCACCTGCAATGGGTGGTAGATATTGGCTGCCACGGTTGCGAAAGGATGCTGGAAAGTTCAGCCCTCCTTCCGCAACCGTCCAGGCCGTTTCTTATGACTACCCTGTTGAACCCTGATCAACTGCTTGATTACCAGGCTGTAACAGCCGACCAGGCCTTGCAGGCGATTGAAGCCAGTATCAACCGTTACCAGCAGGGCATCCAGCGAGTGATCGCACACCAGGCGGTATTGCCAACCTGGGATGACCTTGTGCTGGCCGTTGATGCGCTTGATGCCGACTTGCAAGGTACCTTCTATTCCTTTGTGCCGATGCTCAATCGTGACGACCAGTGGGCAGCGGTAATCCATGATACGTACGTGAAGGTTGATGGCTGCTTCAAAGACAAGCTGAAAAACGCCCAGCTTCATGAGCTTTACTCACGCTTGGCCAACAGTGCGATTGGCCAGCATCTTGATCTGCGAAAAAAGGCCACGTTGGCGTTGATCCTCAAGGAATACCGATTGGGTGGCGTGCAGCTGAACAGTGACCAGCAAGCGCGCCTGCAAGCGCTGGAAGGGCAACTTAACGTGTTGCAGGGCCAGTTCGGGAGCAACTTTGATGCCTCGCTAGAATTACGGTCTGTGCATGTAACAGATGAAAGCCAGCTGCAAGGCCTGTCGCCTTACCAGCGTACGCAGATGCGTGAAAAAGCCGAGGCTGCCTCGCTTGCCGGCTGGTTGATTATCTGCGACCGGGCAAATTTCACGAGCGTGCTCAAGCATGCTCAAGACCGCTCGCTGCGTGAGCAGGTCTACCGCGCTTACCAGACGCGTGGTGCCAGTGACGATCCGGCGTTGGACAATGGTTCAGTGATTCAGGCAATTGCCGAGTTGCGCGAAGAAAAGGCCCGCCTGCTGGGCTTTGAAAACTACGTACAGTTCAGCGTGCAAACGAAAAGCATCGGAACGGTGGAAAACTTGCAGGCGTTCGTGAATGGACTGGAAGCGCATATCAGGCCCGCCATGGAAGCCTCGAACCGGCAGCTTGAACCCGTGGCAGCCGCGCAAGGCATCGACGCTATCCAGCCGTGGGATATCGCATATCTGCATGCCATTGGTCGCAGTGACAGAACCGTCCTGACGGAAGCTGTGATGCAGGAGTATTTCCCGTTCGAACATGTGCTCACGGCCTTGATCGACTTGGCCAGGCGCTTGTTTGGCGTTGAATTGCAAAAAAGCGATGTGCCCAGGGCCTGGCATAGCAGTGTAAGCACTTTTGAAGTGATCAAGGATCATGCAACCCTCGGCTACCTTTACCTCGACGCGTTGCAGCACGAGTACAAGCAGCCTGACACGGTTCAAACCATCAGCTACTGGCACCGGCGTGTAGATGCCGAGGGGCGTTACCATGGTGCTGTGGCTGCGGTGTTCAGCGACATACCCCAGGGCGTGGAAGGCATACCGCCACTGCTTGATCATCTGGCATTGAAAAAACTGTTCCATGAGTTTGGCCATGCCCTGCACACGTTGCTGGTACAGACGAATAACCACTTGCTGTCCGATACCCGCCGGCTGGGTAACGATGGTGTAGAAGTTGCCGCCAGGTTGTTCGAGTGCTGGGTATGGAATGCCGACTACCTGGCCAGTATCTCGGCCCATTACCAGAATGGCCTGCCGCTGGACGGCGTTCAGTTGCAAGCGCTGCTGACGCAACTGCAGGCTGATAGCGCCCGGGTGTGCGCCAATAGCCTGAGCCTTGCGCTGCTCGATATCGACTTGCACTTGTCCCCAAGCGATGGTCGAAGCTTGGCCCAGCGGGTGGAGCAAAGCCATGCGCGCAGCGGACAGTGGCCGTTGGCCGGGTTTGAAAAGCCGCTGCATGGTTTTGACTACCTGGTAGCAGGCTATGACGCCGGGTTTTATGCCTACCTTTGGGCGGATGTGCACGCCTGGGACCTGTTCACGCGGTTTGAAGTTGCAGGTCTGCTGGATGAGCAGGTGGGCCGGGCATTGCTGGAAGCGTTCTTCGCGCCTTCTGTATCGCGGCCGTTTTCACAAAGCGTTGAAGCGTTTCTCGGGCGACCCATGGATGCGACGCGTTTCCTGAAGTGGAGCGGGCTAATTTGACAAGGCTGCGATGACCGACGGCGCTGGAACCTAAGGCGATTTTTGCTTGCTGTATATAAAAACAGTATTCAGGGTCGACTGATGTTCATTCCGGTACCGCAGAAAGGCCGTGGGACTGTGCACAACCCACACAACCGTTTTTCCTCCAGCCGTTCGGTGACCGAGGACGATGGTTGGTATCAGGAAGTACCGCCCAGCCAGAATACCGAGGTGCGGGTCGAGGTGGCCAAATCGGTTATCAGCCGGAATACCTCGCCCGACCTGCCCTTCGATCGTTCGATCAACCCCTACCGTGGCTGCGAGCATGGCTGCATTTACTGCTATGCCCGCCCTTCCCATGCCTATTGGGACCTGTCTCCCGGCCTGGATTTCGAGACCAAGCTGATTGCCAAGACCAACGCTGCCGAAGTGCTCGCGCAGCAGTTGAGCAAACCGGGCTATGTGTGTGCGCCGATCAACCTGGGCTCCAACACCGACCCTTACCAGCCGATCGAGCGGGAACAGATGCTGACCCGGCGCTTGCTTGAGGTGCTGCTGCGTTTTCGTCACCCGGTGACCATTGTCACCAAGGGGGCACTGGTATTGCGCGATCTCGACCTGCTGGCCGAGATGGCCAGCCAGCGCCTGGCGCGGGTGATGATCAGCCTCACTACCCTGGACGACGATCTTAAACGCGTGCTCGAGCCCCGTGCGGCTTCTCCCAAAGCGAGGTTGCGGGCCATTCGCGTCTTGCGCGAAGCCGGTGTGCCAGTGGGTGTCTTGTGCTCGCCGATGATTCCGATGATCAACGACAGCGAACTGGAGCGCCTGCTGGAGGCGGCCAAGGAGGCTGGCGCACAGAGCGCGGCCTACATGATGTTGCGCCTGCCGCTGGAGGTGGCGCCGTTGTTCGAGCAGTGGCTGCAGGACCATTACCCGCAGCGGGCGGCGCATGTCTTGAGCCTGATCCGCCAGAGCCGCGGTGGCGAGCTGTATGACAGCAGGTTTGGCGCGCGCATGCGCGGCGAAGGGGTGTTTGCCGAATTGCTGGCACAGCGCTTTGCCAAGGCGATGAAACGCCTTGAGTTTGAGGGGCGTGAAGCGCAGGCGCTGGACTGCTCGGCGTTCTGCCCGCCGGGTGGGCAGATGGCGCTGTTCTGAGTTCCCGGTGATTACGCGGCCCCCTGCAATATCAGCACTGTAGCTGAGATCGTGGGGCTGCTTAGCAGCCCATCGCGACACAAGGCCGCTCCTACAAGAGGGCGTATTGCCAGCCCGCAATGCAACTAATCAAAGTTAATAATTGTGGTAATGGCTCTTGGCAGCTGATGTTTTTTTGCTATTATCCAGGTCCCGCCTTGTTCATCTGGAACGCCTGTTCTAGAGCCTTCGAATTAAGTTTCAGTTAAGTTTTCCCCGCTAGCGTAGGAAATCAGTCCGCACCGACTGTGATTTATGGCCCGTGCGTGTCATCTAAATCCCTGCATAGCCAGAATCTTTCACCGGTAAAATGGATTTACCTACACACCGTCAAGAGGATGAATCATGCCCGTAAAGGACCCATCCAAGGTCGTACCGCAGGTCCCCGCGGAAAGCGCCGATGCTGCCCTGAAGCACATCGTCGACGGCTTCCTGCGCTTTCACCATGATGTCTTCCCCGAGCAGCAAGAGCTGTTCAAGAAGCTCGCCACTGCGCAAACGCCACGCGCCATGTTCATCACCTGCGCCGACTCGCGCATCGTGCCCGAGCTGATCACCCAGAGCTCGCCAGGCGACCTGTTCGTCACCCGTAACGTCGGCAACGTGGTACCGCCTTACGGCCAGATGAACGGCGGCGTTTCCAGCGCCATCGAATACGCCGTGTTGGCACTGGGCGTGCACCACATCATCGTCTGCGGCCACTCCGACTGCGGCGCCATGCGTGCCGTACTCAACCCGCAATCGCTGACCAAGATGCCGACCGTTTCCGCCTGGTTGCGCCACGCAGAAGTGGCCCGCACCGTGGTCGAGAACAACTGCTCGTGCGGCAGCGAACACGAAACCATGCAGGTGCTGACCAAGGAAAACGTCATCGCTCAGCTGCATCACCTGCGTACCCACCCTTCGGTTGCCTCGCGCCTGGCAGCCGGTGAGCTGTACATCCACGGCTGGGTCTACGACATCGAGACCAGCAAGATCGAAGCCTACGACGCCGCCACCGACAGCTTCCTGCCGCTGGCCGCTGGCGAGCCAGTCCCCTGCGCTACTCCGAGAGGCCGCTACTAAGCGACCCATCCACCGCTAGAACCTTGATAGCCGGCTGCACCCTGTAGGGGTGTGGCGCGGCCTTCGGCTGCCTTGAATTCCCTGACTGCCCTGCCGGCACGCCCGCTGGCGGCCCGCGCCTGCGCGCTCGTCAGGGGCAAACGTGCCCACGGCCAGGGGAATGGCCGTGCGACAGAGAAAGGAGAAACACAGTGAACATTACACAGTTGAAAGCGGCCTTGCCGCGAGAGTTGCTGGCGTCGGTGGTGGTCTTTCTGGTGGCCCTGCCGCTGTGCATGGGCATTGCGATCGCCTCGGGCATGCCGCCGGCAAAAGGCCTGATTACCGGCATTATCGGCGGCATTGTCGTGGGTTTCCTTGCCGGATCGCCGCTGCAGGTCAGCGGCCCGGCCGCCGGCCTGGCGGTATTGGTGTTCGAGTTGGTGCGCCAGCATGGTATGGCCATGCTCGGGCCGATCCTGCTGCTGGCCGGGCTTCTGCAGTTGCTGGCCGGGCGCATGCGCCTGGGATGCTGGTTTCGCGTCACCGCGCCAGCGGTGGTGTACGGCATGCTGGCAGGCATTGGCGTGCTGATCGTGTTGTCGCAGGTGCATGTGATGTTCGACACCGTGCCGCAGCCGTCGGGCATGCAGAACCTGCTAGAGTTCCCGGCAACCGTGGCTGCGGCCCTGCCACAGGAAAGCGCAGGTTCCGGCTGGATGGCCGGTACGCTGGGCCTGGGCACCATCGCCATCATGTGGCTTTGGGAGCGCCTGCGGCCGCAGAAGTTGCGCTTCGTTCCTGGCGCCCTGTTGGGCGTGGCGACGATGACGGCCATTAGTATGTGGCTGGCCTTGCCGGTGAACCGGGTGCAGGTGCCGGCAGACTTGTCCGAGGCTATCGACTGGATCCGCCCGGACGACCTGATGCAACTGGCCGACCCTACCCTGCTGGTCGCCGCTTTTGTCTTGGCCTTCATTGCCAGTGCCGAAACCTTGTTGTCAGCGGCGGCGGTCGACCGCATGCACAGCGGCCAGCGGTCGAACTTCGACCGTGAGCTGTCGGCCCAGGGTATCGGCAACATGCTGTGCGGGGTGCTGGGTGCCTTGCCGATGACCGGGGTGATCGTGCGCAGTTCGGCCAACGTACAGGCAGGTGCGCAGACTCGGGCCTCGGCGATCTTCCACGGCCTGTGGTTGTTGGCATTCGTGGTGGTGTTGAGCAGCGTGCTGCAGCAGATCCCGGTGGCGAGCCTGGCGGGTGTGCTGGTGTTTACCGGGGTCAAGCTGGTTGACTTCAAGGCGTTTCGTGGCCTGGGCCGCTATGGCCGCATGCCGATGTTCACCTACGCGGCGACGGCGCTGGCGATCATTTTTACCGACCTGCTGACCGGCGTGCTGCTGGGCTTTGCCCTGACCTTGCTGAAACTGGCGTTCAAGGCCGCACGGCTGAGGATCAACCTGGTCCACCTGGAGCAACGCGGACACATGGAGTTGCGCCTGAGCGGGGCCGCGACCTTTCTCAAGGTCCCCGCCCTGACCCAGGTACTGGAGAATGTGCCGGCGGGTACGCACCTGCATGTGCCGCTCACGAATCTCAGCTATATCGACCACTCGGTTTTGGAGCTGCTCGAGGATTGGGGCCGCGCGTGTCGCGCCTGCGGCTCGCGCTTGTCCATCGAGCAGCGGGGACTCAAGCGCCGTGTCGAAGGACGCTTGCGCAGGGCCGCTCAGGTCTGAACCGGGTACGTCTTCCTCAGGCGGACTTGGGGGCCAGCTTGCGGCACTGCTCTTTGCGGCTGGGATACTTCTCGCACTTGCGCAACACTTGCTGCACTTGGCCATCGGCCTGCAACTGGCGGTTGGCCATGAGTTTCTCGGTGATGAACAGCTCCTCGGAGCCCAGGTTGCGCTCGGCCTTGTCGATCATGGCCAGCGCTGCCCGGGGGTCGCCGTCCCTCAAGTGGTGACCGATCATCAGGTCGTAGATCGAAGGGCTGGCCAGCGTCCAGTCCTGGATCGCCTGCAGGTCGGCGAGTGCAGCCCGGCTGTTGCCCTGTGCCATGTGCAGGCTGAAAGCTGCCCGGCGGATGCCGGGCTGGTTGCCGACTGGAGAAGCCAGCGCACGGGCGATGAAAGCCGCAGCTTCAGGGGTCTTCTTCTGCTCCAGGGCGGCGGTTGCTGCATACGCGTCGCGGTAGCCCTGCAGCGAGCGTTGTACGGTAGCGGCATCCCGTACCTGTGGCCAACTGCGTCGGTCAACCCGCGCCCGCGACTGCTGCTTGTATTCACGCTGCAGGTACTGGCGAAGGTCGCTGTCACGCTCGATGGGCGACATGTGCGAGCGGGAAAAATACTGGCCGGTGGAAGCAATCACGGTGCCGACGCCCTGATTGAGCAATGTTTGCAGCTCGCGGGTTGTGGCATTGATGTCGAGTTTTTTGAGTGACTCGGTCATGGCCACCTGGCGCTCTTCGAGGAAGCCTGTCAGCAGGGGTTTCTGCTTGCCCTGGAAGTCGTTCAGGCGTTGCAGGCTCACGCTCGACGCCCGTGGCGCATAACCTGCGCGAATCATCAGGTCTGCACCGAGCAAGTCGGCCTGGTCTTCCTGGGTGCGACCCCAGGCGGTGCTCCAGACATTGTCCGAGAAGCTGTTGGCCAGCGCGGTATAGAGCACGGTGTTACCGATGGTCTTCTGGGTACCTTGCGGATCTTTGCTGAAGAACTTGCCGGTGGAGCGGTCCAGGCCGGTATTCTTTGCCATCGCCGCAACCACCACTGTGCTCGCGACGTTGGTCATCAGTTCTTTCTGCTGTTGAAACGCTGCCAGGCGGTCGTGGTGGCGCAGTAGCACGTGGCTCATCTCGTGGCCCAGCATGGCTGCGATCTCGTCTTCGCTCTCGACGTTTTCCAACATGCCAAGGGGCACGAAGATGTTGCCGTACGGGTCGGCTGACGGGCCGAATGCATAACTGTCGACGATGCGCACCTGCAGCGTCGGTGCCTGGCCTGGCCAGCTTTTGGCGAGTCGGGTGACGATACCTTGCAGGTAGGTTTCCAGTTGCGGGATTTGCACCAGGTTCTGCTGGCGGATCTCATCGGCAGGGAGGGCTCGGCCATCGAAGCTCAGGCGTAGTTGACCGGCGTGCTGAGGGTCCAGCCGGTAGTACTGGCGTACCTCGGTGTGCTCGACATAACGGCCTGCCAGGCGAGACTGTGTGGAGGGGCCCACCAGGTTCATCAACGCGTCGTTGGCACCGTTGAGCGTCTGGCAACCACTGAGCAGGCTGACCATGGCAACGGAGAGAGTGGCGAAGGCGCCCTTCACCCCTTTCATTTGGAGCACCCTGCGCCGTAGCCGAGGGTCGAATTGTTCTGGTGGTCATCCGACTGGCTGGAGGTAAGTTTCTGGCAGGGCATCGTAACAACGTTGAGCGGTGGGTTGACGCGCACGCTCAAGGTATCCAGCCAGACCTTTTCCCCGGCGAGGTTGACCTGCACCAGGTCCAGTTCCTTGTTCCACTGCAAAACTTCGATGGCATGTTTGGGCAGGCTGTTGCGGGCAACATCTCGCAGCTGCTTGCCCTGCTCGTCCAGCACTGGCAGCGGGTCGTCGATGAAATCCTCGATCATGGGGGCGGCAAGCAGGCTGTGGCTGAACAACGCAGACAACAGGAAAAGGAAGGTCTTGTTCATCTCTGGGTTCCTTGAGTAGAAAAATCCGACTGGCTTTGCGCCCCGTTTTCGAAAAGGGCCTGGATCCTTGCACTGAACAGCGTGAGGGAAAGCAGCAGCAGCCCGAGTACGTTGGCCGGGGTGTAGTTGTAGAACCACAGCCCCACACTCAGGCCGGACAACAACACCAGCATCACGGCCCAGGCGCTTAGCGGTTCGAGCCGTACACGGGTGCGTTGGCCATTGCCGTTGACGCTGAACAATGGGGCTTCGAGGGTGCCTTTGAGGTAAGTGATCAGGCCCAGCAGTGCCAGTTCGATTACATCCAGAACGTCCACCGAACCGGTGTAGGGAATGCCCAGCTCGGCCAGGCTGGGCGTTGCGCGGTAGTAGTCCATGCCCCAGTTGATGAGGTTGTCCAGCGCCATTGCATGCAGGTATACGCCAGGGATCTTGCCGTGCAGCGGCGACAGGGTGACATCGCCGGTACCGGAGATGCGCGCCCCGACCAGTACCAGCTTGCCCTGCAGCAGTTCTCTGATCAGCGCCTGGTCATCGGGGTCGGTGACCTCAAGGTCACTTGCCGACAATGTCAGGTTGTAGGCACAGTTCGACTGCGCGTTGTTGCCAAGCTTCCAGAACACAGCTTGTAGCAGTTGGTCGATGAGACCTGGCACGGTGCAGGCGCGAACATCAGAAACCCTTGCCTGCAGGGGGGACTGATGTACACCCCATTGCACGGACATGGGAGGACGCTGGGCTGCTGCCGTGGCATCGGCTGGCAGGGAAGTACAGGTATGTTGGCGGCAGTATTCGCGGTACAGCTGAAGCGCCGGGGTTTCCAGTACACCCACTGGTGTCGGCACGGCCAGTGGGTATTGGCTGCCATAGCCGCTCCAGCTTACCAGTGCCGGGGCGCTGACCTGGGCCAGGCGAGGCAGGACGTTGACGGCGCCTTCGCTGCCGCGCTCGAGGCCGGAATTGGCCAGCAACAGGGGAATGCCCTGTTGCCGGTAACGTTCGAACACATTCGCCAGGACCTGGCTTTCCATACGCGGCGCCTGCCCTGGCACTGTGCGGGAGTGATCGTGGCTGTAAAGCAGGTCAACGAACACTGCACCAGGCTTGTAGGCGAGCAGGCGTTTGAACAGTTTGCTCTGTTCGCTATAGGGCAACGGCCAGTAGGTATCGTTGCGCAGCAGGTAGCTGTCGTCGATCAGTATCACGACGACCTGGCATTGTCCGGCATCGGCATACCCGCTAGCCAACAGGCGATTCAGCCAGCGCGATGAGGCATCGTCCGTGGAACTGGCCAGGCCTATGGGGTCCAGCAGGGCGATCAGGGCCAGCGAAAGCCCGAACAGCCACTGGCGCAGTGAAAAACGTGAGAGTACGAGCATCCATGCCTCGACCAAAGGAATGAGGCATTCTGACATCATTGCTCAATGATTCGAAAGTGCCACTACCTTTTTGCTGCGCATGTCTGCTCGTGCGGGGTCGCTACCCGCCCCGTATGCGGGGCGGGCCAGGTCACTAAGAGGCCGGCTGCAGCTCTAGCCCGACACTCAGCTGCCGCGACAGGCAGGGCCAGCGCTTCCAGGCCGCTCCAGTCTCCGAGCTGCACAGACGATCACGGTAGGCCTCTACCGATTCGGCGGCAAAGCTCTCGTCATTGAGCATTTCATCGACCGAGTGGTGCACCACTTCATCCAGCTGGTTGGCAAAGGTCTCGCCAATCAGCTGGTGGGCAATCAGGTTGGCGACGGTGGTGTCGACCGGAATCAGCGGTTGCTGGAAGTGGCGGATGTACAGGTCGTTCACTTCCTCCACCAGGCGGTGCGCCAGGTAGGCTTCATCCAGCAGACAATCCAGGCCCACATGCCCTTGCATCACGCTGGGTGGCTGCAGGAAGTAAGCCTCGGCAATTTTCAGTACTGGGGTGATCTGCGATTCGATCCCGGCCTCACGGGCCACCTCGTGCGCGGCCTCCAGCAGTTCCGGAACCTGATCGATGTAGGCGCTGACGAAGCGCGCCAAAGTACCCTGGGCGTCCTGCTCAGGCAGTTGGATCGAGGGGTGCAGGTGGGGCAGTTGCAACTCGAGACGCGCTTTCAATTGGCCGGTCTGGCCTTCGTGTTGATGGGCTTGGCTTACCTGCTCGCGTACAGCAGCGATGTTCATGACAACTCCAGGGACATTACGTTTCAAACGGAAGACACTAAATTAGCTCGGTATACAGAATACCTAAGACGCATTTGTTATAAGTCGCGCAAACGTGTGCTTTCTCTGGCATATCCAATTGCCATTATTGCGCCATACCCCATCAAGCGCGCGGTTTTCAGGGCATATGGTCATTTGGTGAAGTTCATTTCACGGGCTTCATTGCGTGCCATTGGTCGCTGACTATACTCCCGTTGAACGTGATTCGTTGATGAGGCCCAGCTGCTTTTAGCAGGGGCTCGGTCGTCGAAGCCAGGCAGTCTTGACCGCCGTTCCCTCTTGCCGCAGGCCACGCCTCCGGGACAACAAGAACGAGAAGGGGAACCCGCAATGATGCGACATCCACATGTCTGGATGGGCCTCCTGTTGTGGTCAGTTTTTGGTCAGGCCAATGCCGCCTGGACCGTGAACATGCACCCGGGGGCGACGGAAGTCTCCAACGCCGTCTTCGACCTGCACATGACCATCTTCTGGATCTGCGTGATCATCGGCATCGTGGTATTCGGCGCGATGTTCTGGTCGATGGTCATCCACCGCCGCTCCACGGGCCAGCAGGCAGCGCATTTCCATGAGCACACCTGGGTGGAAATCCTCTGGACCGTGGTCCCTTTCCTGATCCTGGTGGCCATGGCCATCCCGGCTACCAAGACCCTGATCGACATCTACGACGCCAGTGAGTCGGACATCGACATCCAGGTTACCGGCTACCAGTGGAAGTGGCACTACAAGTACCTGGGCCAGGATGTGGAGTTCTTCAGCAACCTAGCCACCCCCGCCGATCAGATTCACAACAAGGCACCCAAGGACGAGCACTACCTGCTGGAGGTTGACCAGCCGCTGGTGTTGCCGGTGGGCGCCAAGGTGCGCTTTCTGGTGACCGCCGCCGACGTCATCCACTCCTGGTGGGTGCCGGCCTTCGCGGTCAAGCGTGACGCCATCCCCGGCTTCGTCAACGAGGCCTGGACCCGCATCGAAAAACCCGGCATCTACCGCGGCCAGTGCACCGAACTGTGCGGCAAGGACCACGGCTTCATGCCGGTGGTGGTCGAGGTCAAGTCCAAGGCCGATTACGACACCTGGCTTGGCGAGCGCAAAGCCGAGGCCGCCAAGCTCAAGGAACTGACCAGCAAGGAATGGACCTTGGAAGAACTGGTCGAGCGCGGCGACAAGATCTATCACACCACCTGTGTGGCCTGTCACCAGGCCGAAGGCCAGGGCCTGCCGCCGATGTTCCCGGCGCTCAAGGGCTCGAAGATCGCCACCGGGCCGAAGGAAGGCCACCTGAGCATCGTCTTCCACGGCAAGCCTGGTACGGCCATGGCCGCCTTCGGCAAGCAGCTGTCGGAAGTGGATATCGCCGCCGTGGTCACCTACGAACGCAACGCCTGGGGCAACAACAAGGGCGACATGGTCACGCCGAAGGACGTGCTGGCGCTGAAGCAGGCAGAAGCCAAGTGAACCGGGTTACTCGCGGCAATCAATGGATTGCAGGAGACAGGACATGAGTGCAGTGATCGACGACCACGCCCACGGCCATGAGCACGCGCACGGCCCGGCCAAGGGCCTGATGCGCTGGGTGCTGACCACCAACCACAAAGACATCGGCACCATGTACCTGTGGTTCAGCTTCATCATGTTCCTGCTCGGCGGCTCGTTCGCCATGGTGATCCGCGCCGAGCTGTTCCAGCCTGGCTTGCAGATCGTCGAGCCGGCGTTCTTCAACCAGATGACCACCATGCACGGCCTGATCATGGTGTTCGGCGCCGTGATGCCGGCCTTCGTCGGCCTGGCCAACTGGATGATCCCGCTGATGATCGGCGCGCCCGACATGGCCCTGCCGCGGATGAACAACTTCAGCTTCTGGCTGCTGCCGGCGGCCTTCCTGCTGCTGGTCTCGACCCTGTTCAGCCCCGGTGGCGGGCCGAACTTCGGCTGGACTTTCTATGCCCCGCTTTCCACTACGTATGCGCCGGCCAGCGTCACTTTCTTTATCTTCGCCATCCACCTGATGGGTATCAGCTCGATCATGGGCGCGATCAACGTGATCGCCACCATCCTCAACCTGCGCGCCCCAGGCATGACCCTGATGAAGATGCCGCTGTTCGTCTGGACCTGGCTGATTACCGCGTTCCTGCTGATCGCGGTGATGCCGGTACTGGCCGGCGTGGTGACCATGATGCTGATGGATATTCACTTCGGCACCAGCTTCTTCAGTGCCGCCGGTGGCGGTGACCCGGTGCTGTTCCAGCATGTGTTCTGGTTCTTCGGCCACCCCGAGGTGTACATCATGATCCTGCCGGCCTTCGGTGCGGTCAGCTCGATCATCCCGGCGTTCTCGCGCAAGCCGCTGTTCGGCTATACCTCGATGGTGTATGCCACCGGCGCCATCGCCTTCCTGTCGTTCATTGTCTGGGCCCACCACATGTTTGTGGTCGGCATCCCGGTGGTCGGCGAGCTGTTCTTCATGTACGCCACCATGCTGATCGCCGTGCCCACCGGGGTGAAGGTGTTCAACTGGGTCAGCACCATGTGGGAAGGCTCGCTGACCTTCGAAACGCCGATGCTGTTCGCCATTGCCTTCGTCATCCTGTTCACCATCGGCGGCTTCAGCGGGCTGATGCTGGCGATTGCCCCGGCGGACTTCCAGTACCACGACACCTACTTCGTGGTGGCGCACTTCCACTATGTGCTGGTGCCCGGGGCGATCTTTGGCATCTTCGCCTCGGCCTACTACTGGCTACCGAAATGGACCGGCCACATGTATGACGAAACCCTCGGCAAGCTGCACTTCTGGCTGTCGTTCGTCGGCATGAACATGGCCTTCTTCCCCATGCATTTCGTGGGGCTGGCTGGCATGCCGCGGCGTATCCCCGACTACAACCTGCAGTTCGCCGACTTCAACATGGTGTCGTCGATCGGTGCATTCATGTTCGGCGCCACGCAGATCTTCTTCCTGTTCATCGTCATCAAATGCATCCGCGGCGGCGCGCCGGCACCGGCCAAGCCCTGGGATGGCGCCGAGGGCCTGGAGTGGTCGATCCCCTCGCCTGCGCCCTACCACACCTTCCAGACACCACCGGAAGTGAAATAGGAAAGCTGCCATGAACGGCCTGTCACTGAAACGCCTGGTCACGCGCCTGCTGATGCTGACGGTGGTGATGTTCGCCTTCGGCTTCGCCCTGGTGCCGATCTACGACGTGATGTGCAAGGCCTTCGGCATCAACGGCAAGACCGGCGGGCAATACGAAGGCAGCCAGCTCAGCGACCCGACGCGTTCGGTGCGGGTGCAGTTCATGTCGACCAATGCCAGTGACATGGTCTGGGACTTCTACTCCACGGCCGACCAGCTGGAGGTCAACCCGGGGGCGGTGAACCAGATGATCTTCATCGCGCACAACCCGACCGACCGGCCGATGAGTGCGCAAGCCATCCCCAGCATCACCCCGGCCGAGGCCGCGGCGTACTTCCACAAGACCGAGTGCTTCTGCTTTACCCAGCAGGTGCTGCAGCCCGGCGAACGCATCGAGATGCCAGTGCGCTTCATCGTCGACCGCGACCTGCCGGCCAGCGTGAAGCACCTGACACTGGCCTACACCTTGTTCGACATCACCGCTCGCCACCCGCCGGTCGCGCATGTCGCGGCCCAGGACGTCCAGGGCGCCCGTTAAGGGAAGGAGAACAGCAATGGCAAGTCATGAGCACTATTACGTCCCGGCGCAGAGCAAGTGGCCGATCATCGCCACCATCGGCATGTTCATCACGGTATTCGGCCTGGGCACCTGGTTCAACGACATGAAGGCCGGCCACCCGGAATCGCATGGGCCGCTGATTTTCTTCGTGGGGGCGTTATTCCTGGCTTACATGCTGTTCGGCTGGTTTGGCTCGGTGGTGCGGGAGAGCCGCGCGGGGCTGTACAGCCCGCAGCTGGACCGCTCGTTCCGCTGGGGCATGAGCTGGTTCATCTTCTCTGAGGTGATGTTCTTCCTGGCCTTCTTTGGTGCGCTGTTCTATGTGCGCGTGCTGGCCGGGCCATGGCTGGGGGGCGAAGGCGCCAAGGGCGTTGCCCACATGCTGTGGCCGACCTTCGAATTTACCTGGCCGCTGCTGCACACGCCCGACCCGAAACTGTTCCCGCCACCTAAGGAAGTGATCGACCCGTGGCACCTGCCGCTGATCAACACCATCTTGCTGGTCAGTTCCAGCGTGACCATCACCATTGCCCACCACGCGCTGCGCCGTGGTCACCGTGGGCCACTGAAATTCTGGATGGCACTGACCATCCTCCTGGGGGCCAGCTTCATCGCGTTGCAGGCCTACGAGTATCACGAGGCCTACACCAAGCTGGGGCTGACGCTGGGCTCGGGGATCTATGGCGCAACGTTCTTCATGCTCACCGGCTTCCACGGTGCCCACGTGACCCTGGGCACGATCATCCTGATCGTGATGTTCGTGCGCATTTTGCGTGGGCACTTCAACCCGGAGAAACACTTCGGTTTCGAGGCGGCCAGTTGGTACTGGCATTTCGTCGATGTGGTGTGGGTGGGGTTGTTCATCTTTGTCTACGTGCTTTGACTCTCGTGCTGGCTGCGCGGTCCTTGTAGGAGCGGCCTTGCGTCGCGATGGGCCGCAAAGCGGCCCCAAATCGGCCAATGCGGTCTGTCAGGGATATCGGGGTTGCAGGTTCTGGGGCCGCGTTGCGGCCCATCGCGACGCAAGGCCGCTCCTACAAAGAGCGGTAAAGGGATCAGAAAGGGGCATGTGAAACCAGCTGACCGCTGATGAAGCCCCAGGCGACCAAGCCAATGGTCAGGGCCGCCAGGGTCACTCGCACAGTCAGTGCCTTGAGCAGGCGGGTCGAGTTTTCATCGTCCTTGACCAGAAACACCAGGCCACTGAACAGGCTGGCAATCGTGGCCAACAGCATCAGGACTATCGCGGCCTTGAGCATGGCGCTACTCCGGGGGGATGCGGTGATGTGGATAAGTATAGCGAGGCGCCCGTGAGGCCGTTTCGCCCAGGCTGGGTACCGACCCTGGTGGTGCTTGCGCTGCTACCGGGGCTGATAGCGCTTGGCTGTTGGCAACTCGGCCGCGCCGAGGAAAAGCGCGTGCTGCTGGCCAGTTATGCCGAGCGGCGTATCGAGGCGCCATTGGCCACCGTCCAGCTGACAAGCAACGAAGACAACGCCTTCCGCCGTGTGCACCTGTATGGCCGTTTTGATGCCGAGCACAGCCTGTTGCTGGACAACCGCATGCGCGACGGCCAGGCCGGTGTCGAGCTGCTGCAACCCTTCCATGACCAGGCCAGCGGCTTATGGCTGCTGGTCAATCGTGGCTGGCTGCCATGGCCGGATCGCCGCGTGCCGGTGCAATTCGCAACCCCCGCCGAGGCCTTGGCGCTGGACGCGTCGGTGTACGTTGCACCCGGCAGCACGTTCCAGCTGCATCCCGACCCTACAGGCGGCCAGTGGCCGCATCTGCTGACAACCATTGATGCCGCGCAGCTTTGGCAACAGCTTGAGCGCGAAGGTTACGGCCATGAGTTGCGCCTGGAACCCGGCCCGGCGACCTATCGCCTGGACTGGCCGGTAGTCGCCATGGGCCCGGAAAAACACCTGGGCTACGCCGTGCAGTGGTTTGCCCTGGCTACCGCCCTGGTTCTGCTCTACCTCTACTTCGGCTGGCACCACAACAAGGAGAAACGCCATGGCCACCGCCACTCCACTGGACGTGCCTGAACGTAGCAAACCCAGAGCCCGCGGGCGTTTGCAGCTGTTGCTGATCCTGCTGGTGGTGCTTGGGCCGATGATCCTGGCCACCAGCATGTACAAGCTCAACTTCTGGGTGCCGGAAGGCCGCAGCTACCACGGCGCCATGATCGGTACCGGCGAGAGCCGTGCTGATCTTGGCGTGGCCGGCCAGGATGAGCGCTGGCAGTTGCTGGTCAGCGCACCTGAGGCCTGCGCCGAAGATTGCCAGCGGTTGGTGTACCTGGCCCGGCAGATACAGGTTGGCCTGGGCCGCGATGCCAGCCGCGCCAGCCATGCGCTGGCTGCCGCCCAGCCGATGAGCGCTGATTATCAGGCGTTGCTCGGCCGCGAGTACCCGCAATTACAACGCTACTCGCTGGATGCCCAGCGCTATCGGCAGCAGGTGGGCGAACCCGGCCCGCAGCTGTGGATCGTCGACCCGCACGGCAACCTGGTGCTGCGCTATGACGCCAAGGTCAACGGCAAGCATGTGCTGGACGACCTGCGCCACCTGCTCAAACTGTCCAACATTGGCTAGGAGCCTGCCATGGCCAGACCCGGATTTCGCCTTGCTGTGTTCGCCACCCTGCTGGCACTGCTGGTTGTCCTGCTCGGTGCCTATACCCGCCTGACCCACGCTGGCCTTGGCTGCCCCGACTGGCCGGGTTGCTACGGCTTCATCAGCGTGCCCAAGAGCGAAGCACAGCTGGCCCATGCCGAGCTGCACTTTCCTGAGCACCCGGTGGAAGCGGCCAAGGGCTGGGCCGAAATGGTCCATCGCTACTTTGCCGGTACCTTGGCTGTGGTGATTGCCCTGCTCGCCTTTCAGGCAATACGTCGGCATGCCCGCGATGGCCAGCCATATCGCCTGCCGGTGCTGTTGCTGGGTGTGGTACTGGCCCAAGCGGCATTCGGCATGTGGACGGTTACCCTGAAGCTGTGGCCGCAGGTGGTCACCGCGCACTTGCTGGGTGGCTTCACTACCCTGAGCTTGTTGTTCCTGTTATCCCTGCGTCTATCCCGGGCCTTTGCACCCTTGCCAAAACTGCCGTTGAGCCTGCGTCGGATCGCTGCCTTGGCGCTGCTGGTGGTGATCGGCCAGATCGCCCTGGGCGGCTGGGTCAGCGCCAACTACGCGGCGGTCGCCTGCATCGACCTGCCCACCTGCCACGGCCAGTGGTGGCCGGCGGCGGACTTCAGCAACGGCTTCCACCTGACTCAGCACGTCGGCCCCAACTACCTGGGCGGGCAACTGGACAGTGATGCGCGTACGGCGATCCACATCAGCCACCGCCTGGGTGCGCTGCTGGTGACCTGTGTGCTGCTGATGCTCAGCTGGAAGTTGCACCGCTGTGGCCTCCCTGGCCTGGCACGGCTGGTATTGCTGGCGTTGGCCGTGCAAGTCGGCCTGGGCATCAGCAATGTGCTGCTGCACCTGCCGCTGGCCGTGGCCGTGGCGCACAACGCTGGCGGGGCATTGCTGCTGCTGAGCATGGTGCTGGTGAACTACCGCATCCGGGTGGTCGACAAGGTTCGCGTGGGTGTCGGCCATGGCTGGCGCCTGCGGCCGGTGGCCGGTGTGGGTATTTCCCATCACATGAGGAACGATTCGTGGCGACGCTTCTGAGCGCACGGCGGGCCAGTTGGCGCGATTACCTGGAGCTGACCAAACCCAAGGTGGTGGTGCTGATGCTGATCACCTCGCTGGCGGGCATGTTCCTTGCCACTCGCGCGGGGGTGAGCTGGAGCGTGCTGCTGTTCGGCAACCTGGGTATCGGCCTGTGTGCTGGCGGCGCGGCGGTGGTCAACCATGTGGTAGACCGGCGCATCGATGCGCTGATGGCTCGCACCTACAAGCGGCCGCTGGCCCAGGGCCGGGTCGAGCCGCTGCCGGCGTTGCTGTTCGCCCTGGCCCTGGCGCTGCTGGGCATGGTCCTGCTGCTGGTGTTCACCAACGCCCTCACTGCCTGGCTGACCCTGGCCTCGCTGCTCGGCTATGCGGTGCTCTACACCGGCTTTCTCAAGCGCGCCACGCCGCAGAACATCGTCATCGGTGGCCTGGCCGGCGCTGCCCCGCCGTTGCTGGGCTGGGTAGCGGTCAGCGGCCATGTCAGCGCCGAGCCGCTGCTGCTGGTGCTGATCATCTTCGCCTGGACCCCACCGCACTTCTGGGCCCTGGCCATCCACCGCAAGGAGGAGTACGCCAAGGCCGATATCCCGATGCTGCCGGTGACCCACGGTGAGCGCTACACCAAGCTGCATATCCTGCTGTACACCCTGGTTTTGCTGGCGGTGAGCCTGCTGCCGTATGCCATCCACATGAGTGGCCCGCTGTACCTGGCCTGTGCCCTGGCGCTAGGCCTGCGCTTCCTGCAATGGGCCTGGGTGTTGTACCGTGACAGCCGGCCGCACGCGGCGATCGGCACCTTCAAGTACTCTATCGGCTACCTGTTCGCGCTGTTCATCGCGTTGCTCCTCGACCACTACCTGTTGCTGAACCTATGACCCGAACCCAGAAAACCGTCTTCATCCTCGTCGCCCTGGTCGCGTTGATCCTGGGCCTGACTGTCAACAAGGTGCTCAATGGCCGCGACCAGCCCAACCCCACCGAGCTGATCGATGCCGGCATCATCCTGCTGCCGCAGAGCCGTAGCGTGGCCGACGTGACCATGACCAACCAGGACGGCCAGCCGGTGCAGCTGGATGACCTGAAGGGCAAATGGTCGCTGCTGTTCTTTGGCTACACCTACTGCCCGGACATCTGCCCGACCACCTTGGCCCAGCTGCGCCAGGTGAAGAGCGAGCTGCCCAAGGAAGCCGTCGACCGGCTGCAGGTAATACTGGTGAGTGTGGACCCGAACCGCGACACGCCGAACCAGCTGAAGCAGTACCTTGGCTATTTCGACAAGGATTTTGTCGGGGTGGCGGGGTCGATCGAGGATACCCAGAAGCTGGCCAATGCGTTGAGCATTCCGTTCATTCCGGCGGATACCAGCAAGCCGGGGTATACCGTGGACCACAGTGGCAACCTGGCGGTTGTGGGGCCGGATGGGCGTCAACGTGGGTTCATTCGGGCGCCATTCAACAACCAGAAGCTGGTGGCGCAGTTGCCCGGGCTGGTAAAGCGGGATTGAGTGGCTCCTGAAAAGCTTCGCGGGTAAAACCCCACCCACCGGTACGGCACAGCCTGCGAGGCTTGTGCTATCCCGGTGGGTGCGGGGTTTCCCGCGAAGAAACCAGCGCGATTGTTCGGCTGAG